>CAZTDA010000001.1:0-32820 GCA_964612155.1 uncultured Eubacteriales bacterium
CGCGGTTTCATGATTACATTCATGTTTCAATCTTTTTTTCTCTCTTCACTTAAAAAGAAAAATGAAAAACGAAGAATGAAAAGAGAAAAAAGATAAACCAAAGGACGAACGGAGGGAACGGCCGTTCGTCCTTTGTTATATAAGGTCACCGGGGAAGGCGACCCTCTAAACCCTCTCCCATGCCGTGCTTGCTCGGCACGGGCGGGGATTTATTCGAATGAAATGCTCAGCGTCTGCCGCCCGGCATACCGCCCATACCGCCCATGCCGCCGCCGGCATTTCCAATCGTGGAAAGTCCGCCCGCTGTAAAACTGCCGGCAGCACTGCCGCCGATATTCAGGGTGTAGGTCGTGCCGGTCACAAGCTGCGGCGCCGAGATAACGATGTTGGAAAAGTTTTTGGTTGGGGTATACTCGACGATCACGTTACCGCTTTTATCGGTCACGGTAACCTTGGTGCCGCCCGACACCGTAGAAACGGTCGCCATAATGCAGTTGACCTTGGAACTCGAATCGGGCGCCTGCGCCATGCCGCTGCTGCCCGCCGCGATCAAAACCGCGCCGCTGTTGGTGCAGGTGCCGTTATAATCGAGCGCACCGTTGCCGTCATTGGTCGGGCCGTCGATTAAAATCGTGCCGCCCGTGAGCACCACGCTGCCGTTGCTGTCAAGTCCGTCGCCGCCCGCATTCAGGTAGATATACCCGCCACCGATGGTAACACAATTGTTCGCGTTTGCGGCCATCTCTCCGCCGCCGAAGAAAGTATTCGTGCTGTCGTCGCTGCCACCGGCGGAGTTGATGCCGTCGTCGCTTGCGGTGACACTGATATTGCTCCCGCAGATGTAGATCGTCATGCCCTCCAGACCCTCATTAGACTTGATGACTTTGATCTCACCCGCGTCAATCTCAAGCGCCGTGTCGGCGTGGAAGGCGTCGTCGCCCGCCGCGATGGCAAAAGTGCCGCCCGCAATTTTGATGTCGGTGTTGGAATGGACGGCGTCATCATAGGTGTCGAGTGTAAAGGTCCCGCCCGTGATACTGATTCCGCTTCCGCCTTTCAGCCCTTTTTTGCTCTCCTCGGTGGTCGTTGTGGTCGTATTATTACCGCCGCCGGAAGGTGCCGAAGCGCTGCCGCCGCCCGTTGTGATATCAAACGTGCCGCCGGAGATTGTCAAAACCGTATAGGCCTGAATGCCGTCGTTACCGGCTGTGATGTTATAGCTGCCGCCCGAGATATTGATTGTACCTTTTGCGGTATCCTCGTCGTTGTTGGATTGGAGGCCGTCGGCGCCGGCATTGATCGTGAAATTGCCGTCTGTGATCGTGATGCTGTCGCGTCCGCGAAGGGCGTCGTTGACCGCAACAACCGTATAAGTTCCGCCTGCAATCACGAGGTCATCTTTTGACAGAATACCGTTTTGGTAATTGCCGTTGACGGTGAGTGTGCCGGTGCCGTTGAATGTGAGGTCGTCCATCGAGAAAACGGCGGCGTTGGGCTCGTCAGTGCCGGAGCTGAGGGTATAGGAGGAACCGTCAGTGATCGTATTCTGAGTCCCCGCCGCCAGTGTGATGATGATTTTTTCGCTCTGCACGCCGTAGATGCCGCTGCCGTAAGAGCAGCTGATGTTCACGCCGTTGAGCACCAGTGAAACCTTGTCTTCCTTGTTTGCATTGACGATAATCTGTCCGTTTTTCAGCGTGCCGCTGACGGTATAAGTGCCCGCACCCGTGATTGTGACCGTACTGCCGCTGACTTTGATATTAGAACCGGAAGCCGTGATCGAATCGCCGCTCAATGTTATCGTATTTTCATCGGAAGGGGAAACTGCGGTCGTGTCTTCTGTTTTAACTTTGTTTTCGACTGAGGAGACGCTGGCTTTGATGTCGTCGCTCACCTCCGCCACCGATGCGGCCGAGGATGATATCGGAAACGAATTTGAGGAAAAAATGGCGGTGCTTGATACGCTTGACCCAATATCGGAACTCGCACAGCCCGCCGCAAATATCAGCACCAGGGCCGTACAGAGAATTGCATAGAATTTTTTCAAATGAAGCACTTCTTTCACAATTCCTCTTTGATCGCGCCGCCGATTTTGCCGCAGCTCACATTGAGGTTGCCGTTGCGGCAGCGCAGCGCGTCGAGGAACTTTTTTTCAATGGTGTTGCCGCTCAGCGTAACGTGATATTGCAGTTCGAACATACTGCCCAAATTGGTGGTTTTCACGCGGACCAGTTCGGTCTTTTTGGTATATACGGCAAAGATATCGTCAAACGCGCCGTTATAATCCAACGCTTCGGGGATGGTGATTTTCAAATCACGTTCGTCCATGCGGGTTTCGCCGAATTTGGTGGCAAACAGCAGCAGCGTCAGCGCGGCGGCTGCGGCAAAGATGATGAGCGCATAGGTCACATAACCCATGCCGGTTGCAATGCCGACTGCAACGGCCATAAAGACCGCCGAGATCTCCCGGGCGCTGCCGGGCGCGGAGCGAAAGCGCACCAAGCTAAACGCTCCGGCCACGGCGACGCCGGCGCCGATATTGCCGTTGACCATCATAATGACGGCTTGTACCAATACCGGCAGAAGGGCTAAGGTCACGATAAGACCTTTTGAATAGGTGTTTTTATAAGTATGGATGAGTCCCAATAGCACGCCCAGCACGATCGATGTCAACGTGCATAAAAGCAGCGGACCGATGGTCAGCCCCTCCGAAGAAATCATGGTATCAAGCACAGATGATACCTCCTTTTTTGTTTTGCAGTTCCGGGAATATATAGTCGGTATAGCAAGTACCGTATTTGGAAAACGAGGCCGGTCGGATGTCGTTTTGTTCAAAAAATCTGCACAGCCACAGCGGGATTGCTCCGGCGGTCTTGACCTCGACCAGCCGTTTGTTGTTCTCGATGATCGGCATTCCGTCACAGCCGAGCCCCGGCCACAGCCGGTTGGTGCGCGTCCGGATGCCGCTGTCGATCGTCAGGCGGAGGTTTGGGTCGTCGTTATCGTAAAATGCCTCGCGTTCGTAGGCGATAAAGGCCTTAGGCAGCGGATTGTAATAGTTCATAAAGTATTCGATTTCGCGGCCGATCTGGCTGTCGCGCCCCGCGCCGGGGATTCCGCCCATCCAGTCCGCAGCGTTTGCAAGGGACATTTTGATGCGTCTTTTATACACCACGCCTTTGTATTTTTTCTTCAGTTCCAAAAACACCGTGTCATCGGTTTTCGGAACGCCGTAACAGCGCAGCCGCAGCTTTTCCTTATAAACGGGCTTTTCCAGCGAGGCCCGGATGATTCGATAATCGTCAGTGTCGAAATAGACGCTGCAAACGGTGCTCTTTCCGAACGCGTCGGGATGCATTTTATCCTGCGCCAACCGGTAAAAACGAAGAACCTGCTCGCTGTCGAGCAAATACTTTTGTTCATATCGTTTAAACACCGTTGTGATATTAGGCATGGTAACATCTCTTTTCCGGGAGTTGAATCGTGGGTGATCGCATGGTATAATGAAGTCGACTTTCAAACCGGTTTCCTCGTGGGGTATGCCCTTATTCTACACATCATGCTGAAATTACTCTGAAAGATCGCTTTCAGGTTTTTTTCAGTTTTGCGATATACAATAAGTGAGTCAAATGTTCGCGCGATATGCGTGCGAATCTTTTTAAACCGAAAGGAGCTGTTTTGCTTGCGCGTGTTAATTGTGGAAGACGAAAAACGTCTCGCGGAGGCGCTTGCCCAGATATTAAGCGAACATAAATATGACGCCGAGACCGTTTTCACGGGCACCGACGGCTTGTATTACGCCAAAAACTCTGCCTATGATGTCATTATTCTCGATGTGATGCTGCCGGGACTGACCGGTTTTGAAGTTGTCCGCCAGCTGCGCGCCGATAAGATTGCCACGCCGGTTTTGTTGTTGACTGCCCGCGACGAGATCAACGACAAGGTCAAAGGCCTCGACTGCGGCGCCGACGACTATATGACCAAACCCTTTTCACCCGACGAACTGATGGCGCGCGTGCGGGCGCTGTCGCGGCGGCAGGGTGAGGTGCTCACCGATGAAATCACCTTTGCCGATATCACGCTCGACCTTTCCTCCTATATGCTAAAAAAAGAGGCAAAATCGGTCCATCTGGGCTTTAAAGAATTCGCCGTGCTGCGGCTCTTGATGGCAAATCCCAATACGGTCGTGCAAAAAGAGACGATTTTAACCAAGGTCTGGGGCACTGATTCCGATGCCGAAGATAACAACGTCGAAGCCTATATTTCATTTTTGCGCAAAAAGTTTTTCTATCTCGGCTCAAAAGTCAACATCGGCACGGTCCGTAAAGTCGGCTATCGGCTGGAGGTTACCGAATGATCAAAAAGCTGCGTTTCAAGTTCATACTCATCAATATGCTGTCGGTATTTTTGGTGCTGGCTGCGGTCTTCGGCGTGCTGTTATATTCCTCCGCAAAACGCCTGACCGACATGGGAAATGCAGCGCTGACCATGGCCATCTCACGGGAATACGATTCTGAACAAGAGCCCTGGGAGATCGGGGGCGGCAAAAAGCTGCAAAACAATCCCACCGAGGGTGAAATGCGGCGCGGCGACGGCTTTTATGTGCTCACATTTACGGTCGCGGTCGATTCCGAAGGCACCGTTATGTCTATGGCTACATACGGGGACGAGATTGTCATCAGCGAGGAAGTGCTCTCCCAAGCGATATCAACAGCTTTAGCCGACCCCGACGGCAGCGGCACCATCGCCGACCTGCACCTGCGCTATCTGGTGAAGAGCGGCACATATGCCTCCAGAATCGCCTTTGCCGATATGAGCGGTGAGCGTGATTCCATGAACAACCTCATCTTTACTTCGCTCTCAGTCGGCATTGCTGCGCTGCTTGTCTTTTTCCTGTTGGCCTACTTTCTGTCGGGACTGGCGCTGAAACCGGCAAAAGCGGCATGGCAGCAGCAACAACAGTTTGTCGCCGATGCCTCGCACGAATTAAAGACACCCCTCACGGTGATCCTTGCCAACACCGATATTTTACTGGCGCACCCCGGCGATACCATTCAAAACCAAAAAAAATGGATCGAAAACACCAAAACCGAGGGCGAGCGCATGAAAAAACTGGCTGACAACCTGTTGTTTTTGGCCAAATCCGATGCCGCCGGGCAAACCGATGCCCCTCCCCCCGCACTCAAACCGGTCAACCTCAGCGATACCTCTTGGAAAGTGCTGCTGCCTTTTGAATCGGTCGCGTTCGAACAAGGGGTGGAACTCAACAGCGATATCAAACCCGACATCACTGTTTCGGGAAATGGCGAGCAGTTAAACCGCCTGATCGTGATTTTGATCGACAACGCCTGTAAATACAGCGGCAAAAACGGAAAAGTGACCCTGTCACTCGCCAAAGAACAAGGCAGAGCCAAACTCTCGGTGCATAACACCGGAAACCCGATTGACAAAGCCGATCTGCCCCATATCTTCGACCGCTTCTACCGCGGGGATAAATCCCGCGCACAGGAGAGCGGCGGGCACGGCCTCGGCCTCTCGATTGCCAAATCCATTGTCGACGCCCACGGCGGGAAACTCACCGTCATCAGCAACAAGGAACAAGGCACCACGTTTACCGCAGAATTCCCCGAAATCGAAAGGAAAAAACATGTTTAAAAAAAGAGGAATTGTCTTACTAATTGATGAAATCGACGATATCTGGCTGCAATTATGCAAAGATGCGCAGCTCAATGTACTGGGTGTCCATGAGGTCATTATGGAAAAACCGAACAGTGTGCAAAAAGTATTAAATCGTCTGGCTGAAAAACCCGTCAGGGAACAGCTTGCGCGCTTTGAAAAAGCGGGCATCGAAGTCGAATATGAGCTGCATGCCGTCGAATGGCTGATCCCAAGAGACCTGTTTGCGTCTGCACCCGCGTTGTTTCGCCAAACCGAGACCGGGGAACGGGTCGCCGAAAACAACTGCTGTGTTTCAAACACGCTCGCGCTCGAAATGCTCTCGGAGCGGGCGAGGGCGTTGGCCAAACTGCTCGACCAAGTCGGAGACAACTATTATTTTTGGATGGACGACGCGGAAAATGCGACCTGCCGGTGCGAAAAATGTCGTGCGCTATCAGGAGCGGATCAGAATATGAAAATGATGAATGCGATTGCCGAAGGCCTCACTTCGGAAAACAAAAACGCAAAGATCGCATATCTGGCTTATGCGGACGCGCTCACGGTTCCGAAAATCAACCCGCACCCTTCGTTGTTTTTAGAATTTGCCCCGATCTTTCGAAACCATTTTGAGCCGATCACATCCGGTGACCCGCAAAACACACAGTACCGCAATTTGCTTGTGGAGTTATTAAAAATTTTCAATTCCGGTGATACGCATATTCTTGAATACTGGCTGGACAACGCATTCTTTTCAAATTATAAAAAGCCCCCCGTCAAAGTTCCCTTCGACACCCGGACGATGCAGGCGGATGTGGCTTTCTACCGCTCTCTCGGCATTGATTTCGTCACTTCCTTCGGCTCATGGCTCGATGGGGATTATCGTACGCTCTATGGCACGCCGCCGATCGTCGAATATGGGGAACTTTTAAAACAATGCCCTTAAGCAACCAAATTTTACACCGCCACTTGCAAAACGCTTCGGATTGTATTAAAATAGACGGGTATTACTTCGTGGAGGTCTGAAAATGTCAAGAACGAAACGCGCTATTTCGATATTGCTGCTGTTTGTGATGTGCCTAACGGTGTTCTCGGCCTGTGGACCGGATACCGATCCAATCGTCACGATCAAGGGACCGCCATTCAGTGTCGAGCAGTATCTCATGTTCCAATTGGACGCTTATAACACCATGGCCAACAAAATGAGCTATACCTTCAACCAGCAAAAAGACGACGGCAGTTATCTGACGGTCAAAGAGCAGATGGAGCTTTATAACAACATCGACGGTAACCGCGTCGACGTCTGGATCACCGCCAGCACGCTCGAGGAACTGCGCAAGGTGCTGTATTACGATCAGGCGCTTGCCGATGCCGGCCTCACGATCACCGATGAAGAGATCGAAAGCACCAAGACACAGGCCAAATCTATCTACGATTATTACGAGGCCTATTACAACGGCTATTACACCCGCAACGGCATCAATCTTGAAGCCGTTCAGTTTTGGTTGACCAACAGCTTAAAAGAGAACACGCTGTTCAAAAGCCTCTATGACACCAACGGTACACAGGCCGTTTCCGAGGATGCCCTCAAAGCGCATTTTTCCGAGACCTATGCCAGCGCAAAGATCATGAAAGTGCCTTTTTACAACGAGTCCAGCGGTGTCGTTTTAACCGACGAACAGATTGAAAACATCGAGGCCTTCTGCAAAACCGCGATTGAAAAGCTCAACGGCGGCCAAATCGATATCGATGCGCTGTATTATAATTTCCTGCTCGCCAACAGCGTGATCAAAGAGGGCGATAAACTTGACCCGATCACACCGGTTTTGTTCGACCTCAACAACAACGATTACTCAACCGATATGATCACCACCTACAAAGCCCTCGAAATCGGCAAATCGGGCTACACGAAAGACGAAAATCAAGGTTATTTCTTCATCTATGTCAAAGGCAACCCGCTGACCGACAAGGAATCCAATTATGCCGATAACCGCGATACCGTTCTGCATGATCTCAAAGACGCTGAATTCCAAGAGAACATCATGGCGACCACCGATTCCTATGACATTGACCTGAATGCCCGACTGATTAAAAAATATCTGCCAGTAAACATCAAAAAGCTCAACGAGACCTAAAATAATCTCTTGTCTCCGGTGCATAATAACCTCGTTCGCGCGGCAAGCGCAATCAAGCATCGGAGGCAGACAGGTTATGGAGATCATCTCTACCGAAAATATTTATAAGATTTACAACAAAGGGCGAAACGAAGTCAAGGCACTTGACGGCGTTTCGCTTTCTGTTATGCAGGGCGAATTTTTAGCGGTCATGGGACAGTCGGGCTCGGGAAAATCGACCCTGCTGAACATTTTGGGCTGCCTCGATGTGCCTACAAGCGGTCATTATTATCTGTTCGGCAAATCCTCCGAAGCCTTCGACGAAGAAGAACTCGCAGGAATCCGCAATCGCCGCGTGGGGTTTGTGTTTCAAAACTATAACCTCATCCCCTCGCTGTCGGCAGTCGAAAATGTAGAACTCCCGTTGTTATATCGCGGAGTCGAACACGAAGAGCGCCGTAAAATCGCCCTCGATGCCCTGGAAAAAGTCGGGCTCACCCGACGCGCCGAGCATCGCCCCCTCCGCATGTCGGGCGGGCAGCAGCAGCGCGCCGCCATCGCGCGCGCCATCGCCGCCGATCCCGATGTACTGCTGGCCGACGAACCGACCGGAAACCTCGATCGCACCTCGGGCGCCGACATCATGAATTTGCTTTCCCTCTTGAATAAAAACGGCAAGACGGTTATAATTATCACGCACGACCCGGCGGTCGCAGCTTTTGCAAGCCGGATTGTGACCATCAGCGACGGCAAAATCGCATCCGACGAGAGGAACGCCTATGAAGCAAGTTGAGATATTTACCGACGGCGCATGCTTAGGCAATCCCGGCCCCGGCGGCTGGGGCGTCATCCTCAAATATCAGGGAAAAGAAAAAGAGCTCTCCGGCGGAGAGCCCGAGACCACCAATAATCGCATGGAGTTGACCGCCGCCATCGTCGCGCTCGAAGCGCTCAAAACGCCCTGCGAAATCAAGCTTTACAGCGATTCGCAATATCTGATCAATGCCTTCGAGTTGGGCTGGCTCGAAAAGTGGAAAAAGAGCGGTTGGAAGCGCGCCGACAACGCCGAGGTCAAAAACGTTGATCTCTGGCAGCGGCTTTCCGAATTGACCGCGATACATAAAGTCGAATTTATCTGGGTACGCGGTCACGACGGCCACCCCGAAAACGAACGTTGCGATCGCCTTGCCAGCGGATACGCGCAAAAACTCCAAGCCGAAAAGTTATAGCTGCTTAGTGTAAAGTTTAAAGTGTAAAATGTAAAGTGACAAATACATAGCATTTATTCATTTTAAATACATATTGAGCACCTTTAAAATGTAGGACGAATACGAGCATCCGCTCGCTGAGTTTGCCCCCCAAACTTAAGTAATAAAATTCCGTTTTGCATCGCAAAACACCGCAACTTTACATTTATATTTATATATAAAAACAGAAAAGCTACACTAAAACCAGAAAGAACGGTCGTCAACATGAAAAAACTCCTCGCGATTCTTCTCTGCACAGCTCTGCTGTTCACCCTGTTCGGCTGCGCCAAACCCGCTGCCGAAAACACCGCCGTGCGCATCGCCTTTTTCCCCAACATCACCCATGCGCAGGCGTTGATCGGTTCCGCCAAAGACAGCAACGGCTCCAGCCGCTTTGAGCAAGCGCTCGAGGGCTGCACCGTGACTTATCAGGATTTTAACGCCGGTCCGGAAGAGATCGAAGCGCTCTTTGCCGGTTCGGTTGACATCGGTTATATCGGCCCGGTTCCCGCCATCAACGGCTTTGTGCGCTCGGGCGGCGATGTGGTCATCATCTCGGGCGCAGCAAACGGCGGCGCGGTATTGGTCGCGCGTGACGGCACCAACATCACTTCGGTCGCCGACCTTGCGGGCAAAAAAGTGGCCATCCCGCAGCTTGGTAACACCCAACACCTCTCGCTGTTGCAGCTCTTATCCGAAAACGGCCTCTCCACGACCACAGCGGGCGGCACGGTCGATGTTTATGCGGTCGCAAACTCCGAAATCAAATCGCTGATGCAGACCGGCGGTATCGACGCGGCCTTGGTTCCAGAACCCTGGGGTGCGCGCTTGACTCGCGAAGTCGGCGCAAAACTCGTTTTGGATTATAACCAAATCTGGCTCGACGGCAATTATTCGACGGCGGTTGTCATCGTCAACAAGGACTTTTTAACCGCCCACCCCGACCTCGTCGAAAAGTTTTTACAGGCACATGCCGATATTACCGCTTATATCAATCAAAAACAGGACGAAGCGATGGCGACAGCCAACGCGCGTATTGAAGAACTGACCGGCGCGGCGCTCAACCCCGAAGTGCTCTCCGAGGCGTTTTCGCGCATCGTCTTCACCACCGACCCGGCGCGGGAGTCTGTCGAAGCATTCATCAACCTGTCAATTGAACAGGGCTTTATCGACGCCTGCGACAACCGCGAAGCGCTTTTTTCACTGGATATGATCACAAAAATCAAACCGGAGTCCGTGAAATGAACATCACCGTCGAAGCCGTCTCCAAGGTCTTTCATAACCCCGACAGTGAGGTTTTAAAAGACATCAATTTGGAGATCGCGGAGGGCGAGTTTTTATGCCTGCTGGGCCCGTCGGGCTGCGGCAAATCCACCTTGCTCAACATCATCGCCGGTCTCGATAAACCGACCTCGGGCAGCGTTAAATTCGGCGGCGAACCCATTACGAATCCCGGCCCCGACCGCGTGATGATCTTTCAAGAATCGGCTCTGTTCCCGTGGCTTTCGGTGGTCGACAATGTCAAGTTCGGTCTTAAAATCGCCAAAATCCCCGATAAAGAAGCCGAGGAACGGGCGATGACCTATTTGCAAAAAGTCAATCTGGCCTCCTGCCGCGACTATAAAATCAGTCAGCTCTCGGGCGGCATGAAACAGCGTGTCGCCATTGCAAGGGCGCTTGCGCTCGATTCCAAGGCCCTGTTAATGGACGAGCCGTTCGCCGCACTCGACAAGCAGACCAAAAACCTGCTGCGAGACGAGCTCGAACGCCTGTGGCTTTCCGAAAAGCGCACCGTCGTCTATGTCACCCACAGCGTCGAGGAGGCGTTGTTCTTCGGCGACCGCGTGGTGATGATGAGCGCAAATCCCGGGGTGATCAAGAGCATTTTTAATATTGACTTCCCCCGCCCGCGCCAAATCGACACACCCGAATTTGTCAAATTGCGACACGATATTTTAGCCGACCTCAGAGTGGAGGTAGAGCGCTATGAAAAATAAAAATAAGTTGCTGTATAAAACGCTCAAAGGTCTTTTTCTGTTTGTGTTATTCATCGCCTTATGGCAGCTGCTCTATTTTGTATTGGTCGAAAAAACGGCGGTTTGGAAACCGTATGTCTTCCCGTCGCCGCTCGGTGTGGTCAATTCTTTTTCAAAGCTGCTTAAAAACGGAACTTTGCTTGTCGGTGTCGGGCAGACCATGCGCCGCATCGGCATCGGCTACGGGCTCTCGATTGTAATCGGATTGCTCTCCGGTATGCTGCTGGCAAGGTTCAAAGCGCTTTCGGAATTGCTGCGTCCCATCGTGCTGGGCATTCAGACGCTGCCCTCCATCTGTTGGGTGCCGTTTGCGATTTTATGGTACGGTCTCGCCGAGGGCGCGACGACCTTTATCGTGGTCATCGGCTCGGCGTTCAGCATCTGCATTGCGGTCGAGACCGGCATCAAGAGCATCAATCCGTTGTATATCCGCGCCGCCAAAACCATGGGGGCAAAAGGCGTCGCGCTCTACACCAAGGTGATATTGCCCGCCAGCGTCCCCGCGCTGGTCGGCGCTCTCAAACAGGGCTGGTCGTTTGCCTGGCGCGCACTCATGACCGGGGAGATGATGATTTCGTCGCGGGGCATCGGTCTGATGCTTTCGCAGGCGCGCGAAATCGGCGGCATCAACGAGGTCACCGCCGTGATGTTGGTGATCGTGTTCATCAGCATTCTCGTCGATAAACTCATCTTCGGCCTGATCGAAAAGCGCGCCCTAAAATGGGCAGCATAAGCAAAATAAGCTTAAAGTGTAAAACGTAAAGTTTAAAGTGACACATCCGTAGGGAGCGACGCCCTCGTTCCCGCCGCGCGGATAGCGTTCCATCGTCATGATGGCATATTCAAACGCGTCATAAAATCTGCTTTCCGTTCACTTGATAGCGCGCGCTTCAGGCCCCCATTCCCCTCTGCATGGTGTCGCAAGCGACACCTTAGGGGTTGGCCCGCAGGCCGGGGTGGTTTTTCCTGGTACGGAACGACATCCCCCTTACTCGGCAGCATTCTGTGCAAAAATGTCTCTATATATAGTAAAATCGGCTGTAACAAGCCGATTTTTTCTTTTCCATAAATTTTTTACGGTTTTTTTATTTTCCCTGTTGACATATTCATACTACTGTATATAATATAGTAGTGAACAACGGTCACATCCCTGTTCGCAAAGGAGGCAGACAACACCATGAATTCCCAATATAAAAAAGGCGTGTTGGAGCTGTGCGTGCTGGCACTGCTCGAAAAGGGCGACTGCTACGGCTATGACATCTCGGAGCGCCTTTCCGAGCGCATCGATATCGCCGACGGCACGGTCTACCCGATTCTGCGCAAGCTTAAAAGCGACGGACTGGTCGATACCTACCTGCAGGAGGAAAGCGGCGGTCCGCCCCGCAAATACTATTCACTGACCAATCTCGGCCGCGAGACCTACCAAGCCGACCGCGCCGAATACCTCAAATTCGCAGAGGCAATTAAAACTCTTTTGGAGGGCAACGAAAATGAAACGAAATGAATATTTATCCGAGCTCGAAGCCGAGCTGAAGAAAAAACAGATCGCCGACACCGCCGATATCGTCGAAGAATACGAGCAACACTTCGCCTTCAAACTCGCCGACGGCTTTTCGGAAGAAGAAATTGCCGCGAAACTCGGCGCACCCGCAGCCATCGCCGCTCAGTTCGAGTCCGTCAACACCTCTTCCGCCGATAAAAAAGCCAAAAAGGGCGGAAGTATCTGGGCGAAAATCGGCATGGCCTGTTTAGTCCCGTTTGAATGGATCGGATTCATCCTGCTGTTTTGTTGGTCGGTTGTGCTCGGTGCGCTTGGGCTCGCCTCTGCCGCAATCGGCATCTGCCTGATCGCACAAGTCGATACTTTTATGCAATTCGCGATTTTGCAAATGCCCTTTCTGAGCTCTTTGCTGCTCGGTTTAACCATGATTGCACTCGCTGTCGCGTTCGGAGCCGGATGCTGCTACTTCTTCGCCTTCTTAAAACAACTCGTCCGTGCCGACATACGCTGGCACAAAAATGTGGTTTCGGGTGCGGCGCTCCCGCCGCTTCCGACCGCCCCGCAGTTAAAAACCAAATCCGGCAGAGCCCTGCGCAGAATCTTTTTAATCGCGACTGCCGTTTTCGGCGTTTTATTCGTGCTGGGCTTCGTGATCTCCTCTGTACAAGCGGGTCAATTCGGATTCTGGCACGCCTGGAACTGGTTCGTAAAATAAAAAACAGTCCATAAGCTTTTCACAAATCGCGGGAAAGGAACCTTACAAATGAAAACTGTCATCATCACTGGTGCCACATCCGGCATCGGCTTAGAAACCGCACGCCTTTTGGCAAATCGGGGCTACCGAGTGCTCGGCGTCGGACACAGCGAAAAAAACTGCATCCGCGCCGAACAGGAGATATTCACCGAAAACCCAAACGCCCAAATCGCTTTTTACAGTGCCGATCTGATGCAACAGCGCCAAGTACTGCGCGTCGCTGAAGAACTCTCGGCAGAGCTCGACAAAACCGGCGGCGAATTGTACGCGCTCATCAACAATGCAGGCGCGGTACGCAGCTGGTACACCACCACCGAGGAGGGCTACGAACAGCAGTTCGCCCTCAACCACCTCGCGGGCTTTTTATTGACCGCCAAATTGCTGCCTTATCTGCAAAGGGGGCGGGGCAGAGTTATTATGACCGGCAGCGGTTCGCACAAGGGCATCAAAATGCACTGGGACGACGTGATGCTGCGTCGGGGTTATAACCCTCTGACCTCTTACAAGCAGTCCAAACTTTGCAACATCCTGTTTGCTAAGGGGCTGAACGACCGCAATCTCGGCATCCATGCCTATACGGTCGATCCGGGTTTGGTGAACACAAACATAGGCAACAAGCAGACCGGCGGTCTGGTGAATTTCGTCTGGTCGCTGCGTAAAAACAGCGGTGTGTCGCCCGAAATTCCCGCCAAAACCTATTTATATCTCTGTGAACAGGACCCTGCTCCGACCGGATTATATTACTACCACAACCCGTCAAAGCGTCCACCCATTTGCGAAATGCCCTACAGCGAACAGGTGACAAGCGAAAACGCCGCCCGTCTGTTCACCCTCAGCGAGCAGCTCTGCGGCATTGAAGTCGGAAAACCCATACTTGAAAGGAAGGTCGTATCATGAACGCATTTATCACCGGAGCGGCGGGCGGACTCGGCAGAGCCATGGCAGTCGAGTGTGCCCAACGCGGCTATCACCTGTTTTTGACCGATGTCAACCAAGCCGGATTACTGCTTCTTCAACAGGGGCTTGAGCGCCGTTTCGAGGTCACGGTTGCGGTGCGCGCTTGTGACCTCACCGACTCCGCCGATGTCGACAGCATGCTTTCGATTATCGATCAAAGCGGTTTAAAATTCGACCTGCTGCTCAATATCGCCGGATTGGATTTCGAGGGCGGCTTTATGGAGCGCGAACGTGAAAAAATCGTCAAGATCGTGTCTCTAAATAACGCCGCAACCTTGCGCATCACCCATGCGATTCTCGAACGCCGCCGTGAAAATCGCCGTTTTAACATCGTCTTCGTCTCGAGTTTGGCCTCGATGTTTCCGATGCCCCTCAAGGCGACCTATGCCGCTTCCAAGCGGTTTCTGCTCGATTTTGCCTGTGCGTTGCGTCAGGAACTCAAAGACCAAAACGCCAATGTGCTGGCGTTGTGCCCGGGCGGGATGGTCACCACCGAATCCGCGATGGAGGGCATTGCCGCACAGGGTTTTTGGGGCAACGCCACCACCAACCCGCTCGAAACCGTCGCCCGAAAGACCCTCGACCGCGCACTTGCCGGCAAAGCGCTTTATATCCCCGGTCTGCTCAACCGAACCCTCACGTTTTTCGGTAAACTCCTTCCGCGCACCATTGTCGCAAAAGCCGTCTACTCCCGCTGGCACAAAGCGCAAAGCGAAAGGCAGTCGTTATAATGATGTAGGGGCGAACTGTGTTCGCCCGCCATAACGCACGATGCCGCTCATTTATATACTTTTACGGGCGAACACAGTTCGCCCCTACTGTATAAACCCTAAACAATTTAGGTCTATATAAACCTCGTCCCAATCCTTATAATCAGCGGCAAGCACAGTGATTTCGCCGTCTTTCCCACACGCCGAAATCGCTTCTTCATACCCCGAACCCGAAATCGGCAGCCGCATATTGTAAAACTGCCCGAACCCGTCTTTGGCGGGCGCCGAAAACAAAACCATCGAGCCCCCGAATTGATTAGCAATCTCCGCCGCATTGTCACCCGCACAAATACTGTTGGAATAGTTTAACGCGGACTTCACGTTCGGAATATCCTTGATCAAATCAAAAAACTCGGTCGTCTCGGTCAAAACCAGCCGATTCTGCGCATATACGGCGATGCCATATTGCGCGGCCATCTCTCCGATCTGCGCAAAAGCGTTCACAAAACTCTGTTTGGCCATGTCGATACTGAAACTGCATTCGGCATTCCGGTGCATCTGCACTAAAATGCCCTTGCAGCGGTATTTTGCCGCCTTTTCGAGTACATTTTCAATATACGCCATCGACTCCGATTTACGTTCCTTAAGGTTATCGAGCAGTGAAAGCCCCGGATAGTGGTCGAGCACCGCCGAAAAATCCACAAGCACGCCCACGTTTCTCCGGTTCAAAAAGTCCGCTTCCCGCTCTGCCTCTCCGACCTCAAGCCGATGCAGATACTCCGCCGGGATCATAATCCCTTTGAAATGGTGCTGAAACGTCGGGTTATTAAGGACAAATTCTTTTACGTTGCCGGAAAATCCCGAAATCGAAAGATAGAGGCTATTTGGATTCGCCTTCGGAACGCTCTCGGGTTTAAGCGCAAGTGGCTTTTCAATCCGCACTTCGAAAATTTTGGTATCTCCGCTTTTTAAGAAATACCCTTTCGGAGTGACAGCTTCTTTCGCTTCCCCGTTATGGAACGGGAAGAACTGTTCATTCTCCGGAATGCCGTCCTCAATCGGCAGCTCCCGCACCGAGGAAACACCGTATTCGCTGCTTTCTATTTGAAATTGCTGTGTTGAAAAGCTGCTGTTCGAAACATAAAGCGTCAGCGTCTTTTCATCTTTGACGGCGGCACAGTATTGCAAGTCGCGGTTGTCGGGGCGCGCTATATACAGCCGGTCAAAGACATCGCCCAAATACGCCTTGACAAATCCGGAGAAGTCCATCGGCTTGCAAATGTTCTTGTTCGGCTCGTTTTCCGCCGAATACCCGCCGTTATCGACAAGTCCGTCGGACAGTAAAAACACCGTGACCGAGCCGTCTCCGAATTTATTTTTCAATACGAGCGGCATGCCATTTTTATCGGATACAGTAATCTCTGTTCCCGCAAGCGGCTTCACCGCATAAACATTGCCCTTTTCGGAATAATCCGCCCCGTTATAACGAACCGTATACGCTTTTTCCGCTTTCGTCCCCAATTCCTCAATCCCGAATAACCGCTCGGCCTCGACATCGTATTCCTTGATCTTTTCAAATGCTTCCTTCAACGTGTCGGCAAAAACAATCAAATCCCCGCCGTTTTGCACATACCGTTTTAAAATATCGTAAAACTCTAAGGTCAATTCCGTTCCGTTCGTGACGAGCGCCGCTCTGTACTGCGACAAAATTTCATAACGCACATCGTTTAACAGCACATCGGCAATCTCCCCGTAGGGAGTCGCGGTCAAAAAGCCGCTCTCGTCGCGGAAAAAGCCCGCGTTTTCATAACCCGGGTACAACATCGAAAACAACCCGTGCAGCTGATAATCCCCGCTGCGGTAGGGCAGATTTCCCCAGACCTTGTAGATATCCTTGGCGTATAAATGCCTCGGCGGATTCCATCCCGCAAAAAAGTCGGTGACAAGCGCCAGCGGCGTATAAAGCGTGCCGGGTCGCCCGTGTTCGCGGACATATTCGCCGCAGTATTGTTGAATTTTCCCCACCGGGGTCAGGGTACAGGTGGACTTGTCTTTGTCCATCAGCACTTCCTGATTCGTCAGCCGCTTTTCCACGCTGTCGCCCATAATCCAGCCGTTTTCAAAGCCCAAAATCTCGCATCCGTATATATAGTGGCTGTATATCAGCCGCCGCAATAACGACAAACTGGTTCCGCAGTCCTCGCCCCACTCGTACCCGTCTTTGCCGGAGGACTCATAACACTTATATCCCCAACGGTTCCAGATCGAGGCGTTTCCAAACATCAACAGCCCGTATTGTTTGGCCGCACCCCGAATGAACGCAAACCACATCGAGCTGTTCGGAAGCGCCTGCGCGGTCTCGGCCCCGAGCATGATGGTATTGCCCTCTTTGGCGAAATAATGTAAAAAGGGCAGCGAAGACAGCGTGACCATATGGTTTTTCATCGCGTTTCCGAGTTTTTCGAAATGGGCTTGAAAATGTTGATATTGCTTTTTGCGGGAGTCCGCAACCGGCGACGCAAACTTTGCATAACCGCCGATGTAGCGCCCATCCTGTTCCCCGTTGTCGAATCCTAAAAAATGATCGCCGAGCCGTTTGAGCGCGTCATGCGCTTTTTGGGGAACCGCATACTCACCCCAGATCACATCTTCCTGCGGCTGGCTGCCGGGCACATAGCCCCAGAAGTCAAACATATAAAGCCCTAGCTTTTGAACTTCCTCGGCGAGCTCCTCAAAGTTTTCGGCAAACAGCGTTTTATACACCGGCCACAAGACATTCCCGAGCCGGAAAGTTTTTGTATATAAATCGATTTCTCCTTTGATGTCGGTGAGCATTTTGGTTTTGTTATCCTCGGAGAACACCCGCAGCGACGTGAATTGAATCTCGTTGTTCAACGCCTCCCGCGTGACCGCCTTGGCATGGCGTTCCTTATAATCGGGATAATTCTCGGGTTTTACCGGATGCGCGTAAATTCGTTGGCCCATTTCATACCCTCCGTTTTCGCTGACATATTTGGGTTAGTGTAAAGTTTAAAGTGTAAAATGTAAAGTGACATCTCCGAGTGATTTAACAGTTTTAGCTTTGGAATTTTCACTTTCAACTTTACGTTTTACACTTTACACTTGGCAACAACTTCTTTTGCCAACTCCCTGATCTCCTCTAAATCTCTCGCCATCACCGCGCGCTTGCGAAAGGTCGCCGCGCCCTGCACGCCTTTGATATACCACGCCGCGTGCTTGCGGCAGTCCAAAATTCCGTGCTTTTCACCCCTGCGTTCGCAGGTGAATTCACACTGCCTGATCATTGTCTCCATGCGCTCTTTTACAGTGGGTTCGGGGCTGCCAGAGGCGATCTCGGCAAAAATAAACGGGTTGCCCAAAGCGCCTCTTGCCACCATTACGATCTCACATCCAGTGGCTTTTTTCATGTCTTCGGCGTCTTTGGCATTCATAATGCCGCCGTTGGCAATTACGGGTATTTTTAATGCCTCTCGCACCTGACGGATGATCTCTCTGTCGGCGTCTCCTGCATACCCCTGCGCTTTGGTACGCCCGTGCACCGCCACTGCCGCCGCGCCGTTTTCCTGCGCCATCAAGGCGAATTCGACAGCGTTGACATTGTCACTGTCCCAGCCCTTGCGAATTTTCACGCTGATTGGCAGATCGACCGCCGTTGCCACCGCTTTAATAATCTCCCCCGCCAGTTCCGGTGTCCGCATCAGCGCTGACCCGCAGCCGTTTCCGGCCACCTTCGGCACCGGACAGCCCATGTTGAGGTCGATAAAATCCGGCTCGAATTCGGCAGCCAGTTTCGCCGCCTTTGCCATAATCTCCGGCTCGCTGCCGAACAATTGAATGCCACAGGGGCGCTCATTTACGGTAAAAGTCATCAGCTCGCGGCTCTTTTTGTCTTGAAAACACAACGCCTTTGCGCTGATCATCTCGGTCACGGTGAACACCGCGCCGTAGCCTTTGCAAATTTCCCGAAACGCCGAATCGGCCACGCCGGCCATCGGAGCCAGCGCAGCACCTTTGATTTTATTGAAGTCGAAATTTGATTTGCTCATGTCGTAAACTTCCGATACCCGTCGAGCATCGCGTCATATTGTTTCATAAATTCCGAAAAACCCGAGATTTTTTTTAAAATTGTAAACGCTTCTGTTACAGATTGTATAAATTTCGGATCAATATACTCGCTGCCGTGCAAAACCAGCGGACAAACATAGGTTGCTCTCGGATCTGGTTGAATTTCAATGATATCACCGTTAAAAACCGGCACAAACGGATAAATACGGCAGGCCATCGGCCGCCATTCGCGCTTGCACCGCCCCTTGCAGACCGCCGTGTCGAAGCCTTCTTTTTGTGAAAAGGCCAAGAACCGCTGACTGGTCAAGAAGTCCTTTTCGAACGGGAATAAAATCATGCCGTCCTCATCATTGCCTTTGCAGCAGCGCTTATTGCAGAGTTCTCCGCAGTCGGCTTGAATCGGGGTCAATTCGTCGAGCTGAGCATAAGCCCGCTCCCAAATCTGAGAATAATCTGTCATAGCGGCCTCTGACCGCAGTCATTTTTTTGCGCGATTAAAAACATCGCCTTTTTGCCCTCGGCGGCAAACATCTTTTCGTGTTCGGTCTCGATGTTCTGTTCATAATCACTGTTTGCCAAATCGATCGTCAGATAGACAATCTCAAATCCGCTCTCGGCAAAATATCCGAGTGATTCTTCAAACAGTTCCTTATCGTCGGTTTTAAAGTAGATTTTCCCGCCGTCTTTCAAAAAATCCCGATATTTGATGAGCTGACGGGTGTGTGTCAAGCGCTTTTTTTTATGTTTTTGTCGGCTCCACGGGTTACAAAAGTTGATGTAAATGCGCTCGATCACATCTTCGGGTGAAAGCATCCGCTCAATCAAACCGATCTCCTGCGACATGATTTTGACGTTTTCGATCGGCTTTCCGGCTTCGGCAAACAAGCGCTCGATCGTGCGCTTTGCCACGACCAACACTTCGCTTTTAATATCCACAGCAATCAGGTTGATTTCCGGGTGTTGCAAGGCCAGCCGGGCGGCGAATCCGCCCTTGCCGCACCCCAGTTCCAACCAAAGCGGTTGATCTTTTTCAAATGCCGCTTTCCAATTTCCGCGCCACAATCCCGGCGCGTCAATATGATGTACCCACGCCGCAAGTTCCGGTCTGGCGTAGGGCTTTCTGCGCATTCGCACTGTAGAAATCTCCTTAATTCAATGATTAGTAATGAAAAATTATTTACAGCATTATGCGAATGCGATACGCATCTCGCATAACATTCTTATTTTAAAATTGTTTCCGCGAATGCGATTTGCATCGCCCAAGCGATTATCTTCCTTTACTTTTATCGTTTAAATCGTTTCATACAGCTCCTGATATTGCTTTGCCGAATTGCCCCATGAGTTGTCGCAGGACGCGGCGTATTTGCGCAGATGCGTCCAATCCTTTTTGTTTTCATAGAGTTTCAGCGCGTCGTCGAGCGTATTTAATAAATTATTCCAGTCGTACCGCCCCATCACAAAGCCGTTTCCGCTGCCGAGGCGGCAGTCGATGACGGTGTCTTTGAGTCCGCCGACCGGATGGACCACGGGCACGCTTGCATAACGCATCGCAATCATCTGCGACAGTCCGCACGGTTCGGTCGCCGACGGCATTAAAAACAGATCCGAGCCTGCGTAGATCTTTCTCGCAAGCGACCCGTTGAAGCCAAAGTACACGCCGACCCGACCCGGATATTTTTGGCGCATTTTTTCAAAGAAGTCGCAGTACTCATAATCGCCCGAACCGAGCAAAACAAATTGCACGTCTCGCTCCATCAAGCGGTCAAAAGCGTCGCAGACCACATCGAGCCCCTTAATTGCGACCAGCCGCGTGACCATGGCGATAATCGGTGTCTCGGGTTTCGGGTCCAGTCCGAATTCCATTTGAAGGGCGGTTTTATCATAGGCCTTTCCGCGTAAATTGGCGGCGGTAAAGTTCGATTTAATTTCGGTGTCCGTCTCGGGATTATAAAACTCATAATCGATGCCGTTGACAATGCCGACCAGTTTTTGCGCGTTGCTTTTGATGATGTTTTGCAACCCGAAAGCATATTGCGGGGTCTGGATTTCCTCGGCATAAGTCGGGCTGACCGTGGTCAACTTGTCGCAGCAGACGATGCCGCCCTTCATAAAGTTCAGTTGCCCGTCAAATTCTAAAATCGGCAGTATACGCTCATCCAGCCCCAATAAGTCGCCGAGGTGGTAGGGGTTGCATAAGCCCTGATAGTTGATGTTATGAATCGTCAATACCGTGCGCACCCGCTCAAACAGCGGCGTGTCGCGGTACAACGCATGAATGTACACAGGAATCAACGCGGTATGCCAGTCGTTACAGTGAATCACCTGCACCCGCAGTTCCAAATTTAACAGCATGCAGATCACGGCCTTGGAGAAAAAAGCGAACCGCTCACCGTCGTCGTCATAACCATAGGGCTTGTCCCGTTTAAAATAATATTCGTTGTCGATAAAGTAATAATCAACCCCGTCTTTATGCAGCAAAAAAACGCCGCAGTACTGGGTGCGCCAGGAGAGTTTGACGTTGAAGTTCATCAAAAACGTCATCTGATCCCGCCAGATTTGCTTGATGGTGCCGTACAGCGGTGAAACAACCGAAACGCGTTCGCCCAGCTTCACCAGCTCTTTGGGCAGCGAGCCCGCCACATCCCCGAGTCCGCCCGACTGTGAAAACGGAGCCACCTCCGAAGAGGCGAAGAGAATGTTCATGATGCACTCCTCCCATGTAGGGAACGGTCTTGACCGTTCCGGTTTAAGTTAACAGTTAGCAGTTAACAGTGAACAACGTCGGTGTTTTGCCCTGCAAAACTTGCTTTCAATGGAACAACCAATTTATTAACTTCTAATTGTCATTTTTCCTGCATTGTCCCTGTACACTTTTAACTGCCAACTGTTAACTAAGCAATTAAACAACCCCGTTTTTGGGCACAAACAGCGGGTTTTCGGCACAGCCGACCAATACGCGCCCGTCGGTAATCACGGTGTTTTTGTCGCAGACAAGGCCGGTGATGTCGGCGTTGTCGCCGACGGTGCAGCCCTGCATTAAAATGCAGCCCTTGATTTTTGCGTTTTTGCCCACCGTGACGCCGCGAAACAGCACCGAATCACTGACCGAGCCCTCGATCCGGCAGCCGTCGGCAACCATGGTGTTCGAGACCTCGGCGGCGAGCCCGTAACTCGCGGGCATCTCGTCGCGTACCTTGGTATAGACAGGGTGATTGTTGAAAAGCTCGTCGCGCACCTGCTTTTTGAGCAGCGCCATGTTTGCGGCGTAAAATTCGCGCATCGAGCCGATGCGCAGCGCAGTTCCCGACACTTCATAAGCGCCGAGCTTGAGCGGTCCGATAACTTTTTGCTGTAAAATTTCACGCTCGAAGTCGTAGATGCCGCGCCCCTGCGTCCTGTCGATCAGATCAAGCAAAAACGCTTTGCTCATAAACATCACATTCAGCCCGCAATTGTATTCGCCTTCGGTGTTGGGGTCAAGCCGGACGCCTTTGACCGTATTGTTATCTTTGAGTTCATAGGTCACAACATCGTTTAACCCGTCGCCCGAAAGATGCATTTTTTGATAACAGCAGGTGATGTCGACCCCGCTTTGAATATGTTTCTCCGCAAGTGCGTCGATATCCAGATTGCAGATAAAATTGCAGTCGCTGAGCACAAACCAATCTACCGTCTCGTAAAAAATAAAATCATGCGCACTGATCATGGCCTCGACTCTGCCGTGGTATATCCCGGTGCCGGCCTGCGCATACGGCGGAATAAATACCAACCCGCTTCGCTTGCGCGATAAATCCCAGTCGCGGCCGCTGCGCAGATGATCCATCAGCGATTTATAGTTGTTTTTGGTGATGACGCCGACCGAGGTGATACCGGCGTTAACCATGTTGGAGAGCGGGAAATCGATCAGCCGGTAACGGCCGCCGAACGGAACCGAGCCGCAGCTGCGCAGGGCGGTCAGATCGCCGATAAAACTCTCGTGCATATTGGAAAAAATGATGCCGCCGATTTTGTTCGCGCTCATTTTGTCTCACCGTCCTTCATGTCCCCGTCGATGATGGATTTGGGTAAAACGGTGCAGCCGCTACCGACCTTGACGCCCGGCCCGATCACCGCAATGCCCCAGCTGTCGCGGCATTCGGTGCATTCGGGGCGCTGTCCGATCACGCCGGCTTCGCCGATAACGGCGTTTTCACCGACGATTGCATATTGCACACGCGCGCCGGTTCGAATCGTCGCGCCGCTCATGATGATGCTGTCATACACCTGCGCGCCGTCCTCGATGGTCACGCCCGAAAACACGACCGAAAAATCGAGGTCCCCCGCGATCTCGCAGCCCTCGCTGACCAGCGAATTTTGAATCACGCTGTTGGTCGAGATATAGTGCGGCGGCTTGACCGGATTGCGGAAATAGATTTTCCACGTCGGGTCGGAAAGATCAATCGGTCTTGCGGGGTTCAGCAGATCCATATTGGCCTCCCACAAGCTTTCGATGGTGCCGACATCCTTCCAGTAGCCGACAAACGGATAAGCAAACATCCGCTCCTTGGCGGCTAACATTTTGGTAATGATGTCTTTGCCGAAGTCGTTGCTGCTCTTGGGGTCGGCTTCATCCTCGATTAAGTACTTTTTCAGCTTTTCGAAGTTAAAAATATAGACGCCCATGCTGGCTTTGTTGGATTTCGGGTTTTTGGGCTTTTCCTCAAACTCAAAAATTCTTCCGTCGGGCTCGGTGTTCATAATGCCGAAGCGGCTCGCTTCGTCGATAGGCACTTCCAGCACCGCAATGGTACAGGCGGCATCGTTTTTTTGATGTTGTGCCAGCATGTCGGCGTAGTTCATCTTGTAGATGTGGTCGCCCGATAAAATCACCACGTGGTCGGGGTCATATTCCTCAATAAACGCCAAATTCTGATAAATGGCGTTTGCCGTTCCCTTATACCATTCGCTGCCTTTGCTGCGTTGATACGGCGGGAGAATATGGACGCCCCCGTTCAGGCGATCGAGGTCCCACGGCAGACCGTTGCCGATGTAGCGGTTCAGCTCCAGCGGTTGATACTGAGTCAGCACACCGACGGTGTCGATGCCCGAGTTGACGCAGTTTGAAAGAGTGAAGTCGATGATGCGATATTTTCCGCCGAACCCGACCGCGGGCTTGGCCATATCCCGCGTTAAAACATGTAAACGGCTGCCCTGTCCGCCTGCGAGCAGCATTGCGATCCAATCCTTTTTTCCCATCTTTCTCATCATCCCTTCGTGGTAAACTTTTATCTATTTGAATTATTTGTTTTCTTGTTTTTCGTCCCGTTCCAAAAACACCGCTGAGAGCGGGGGTAAAGTCAGCAAAACGGAATTTTCGAATCCGTGCATCGGTATTTCCTCGGTCTTCACTACGCCGTTATGCCTGCCCGCGCCGAAAAACTGCTCGTCGTCGGTGGTCAGCACCTCGCGGTACAATTCCGCTTTCGGAACGCCGATTCGGTAATTCTCATGTACGGCGCCCGAAAAATTGAACACGCAGATCAGTTGCTTATCCTGATCTTTTCGAATAAACGAAATTACATTGTTTTGGCTGTCGTCGGTGGCGATCCAGGCAAAACCATCCCAGCCGAAATCATCTTTGTAAAGCGCCGAATGCGATAAATAAAAGGCGTCGAGCGCGGCCTTGCAGCTCTGTAACTTCTTGTGCGCCTCAAAGTCGAGCATAAACCATTCCAACCCTTGAGCAAAGTCCCATTCGCGGAAAGGCCCGTATTCACAGCCCATAAACATCAGCTTTTTGCCCGGATGCGCCATCATATAGGCCATAAACAATCGGGTGTTTGCAAACTTTTGAAAATAGTCGCCCGGCATTTTGTCGAGCAGCGATTTTTTGCCGTGCACCACCTCGTCGTGTGAAATCGGCAGAATAAATCGCTCCGAAAACGCGTACATCATCGAAAACGTCAGTTTGCTGTGGCTGCCTCCGCGAAAATACGGGTCGATACTCATATACGACAGCGTGTCGTTCATCCAGCCCATGTTCCACTTATAAGAAAATCCCAGTCCGCCGTCGGCGATATCATGGCTGACTTTGGGAAAACTTGTGGATTCTTCGGCGATCATCATCGTGCCCGGATAAGTGCCCAAAATATGTCCGTTCAGCGCGCGCAGCAGTTGTATTGCCTCGAGGTTGTGGTTGCCGCCGTGAATATTCGGCATCCACTCTTTGCGCCCGTAGTCCAGATAAAGCATGGCACTAACGGCGTCGACGCGGATGCCGTCAAAATGGTAGCGGTTGATCCAGTAATCGACGCTCGAGACCAAAAAGCTGGCGACTTCATTGCGGCCGTAATCAAAATAGTGCGTGCCCCACTCGGGGCTTTCGCGCTTGCGGGGATCGGCATATTCGTAGCAAAAATCGCCGTCGAATTTATAAAGTCCGCATTCGTCTTTGGGGAAGTGCGCGCCGACCCAGTCCATGATCACGCCGACTCCGGCTCTGTGGCAGCGGTCGACGAATTCCATCAGCTCGGGCGGCTCGCCGTATCGCGAAGAAGGCGAAAAATAGCCGGTTGTCTGATATCCCCACGACATATCGAGCGGATATTCCGACAGCGGCATAAATTCGATGTGGGTATACCCCATCTTTTTGACATACGGAATCAACTCGTCGGCGAGCTTTTGATAGGAAAAATGATTGCCGTCGGGGTACTGCCGCCACGAGCCCGCGTGCACCTCATAAATATTCAGCGGTGTGTTAAAAATATTACCTTTTTCACGGCGCTTTGTCCACACCGAATCCCCCCACTTGTAAACGTTGTCGATGGGGTAAAACTTTGATGCGGTATCGGGCCGGGTCTGGGCGTGAAACGCATATGGGTCGGACTTCAGCACAATGCTTCCGCTGCGCGAGACGACCCGGTATTTATAGCAATCAAATTTTTGAACGCCTTTTATGTAGCGCTCCCACACGCCGTCGCTGATTTTTTCCATTCTGTCGGCGTCGGGAGACCAGTTGTTAAAATCGCCGACGACCGAAACGGACGAGGCGTTGGGAGCCCAGACGCGAAACACCGCGCCGGAGTTTAAGAAGTGCGCCCCCAAGAATTCATAAGCCCGGAATTCGCAGCCGGTATGAAAGTCGTTCAGTCGCTTTGTCAGTTGTGCTGTCCCGTCTTTCATGCCGCCCGCTCCTCCCGCTCACTGCAATTTATTCCAATATATCATTTTCGCCTTTATTTTGCAAGTACAAATCATGCCGCCGGGCGTTTTGCAAGCGCCTCCGCCTGCGCCAACATCGTGTCGGCGAACAAGCCGTAGCCGCGTGTCGGATTGTTGACAAAAACATGTGTCACTGCGCCGATCAGTTTTCCGTTTTGCAAAATCGGACTTCCGCTCATGCCCTGCACGATGCCGCCGGTCAAGGCGAGCAGTTTGGGGTCGGTGACTTCAATAATCAGGTTGCGCCCGCCCGATTCATCGCTCATATCCACTTTTGAAATTTCAATCTCAAATTGCTGCGGTCCGCTCTCGTCTAAAGTCGAGATAATAGTTGCTTTACCGGTCTCGATTTCCTGTCGCATCGCAACCTTGACGGCCTTGCCGTCCGGGCGCTCATAAAGCTGACCGTAAACGCCGTATTCGCTGTTCAGCTCCAGCGAGCCGATGGTGTCGTTTAAAATGGTGCCCACAAGTTCGCCGGGGGTGCCGGGTTCGCCTTTGACAATCCCGGTAATCTTAGCCGAGGCAATCTCTCCGCCCGAAATCGGCAAGATTTTTCCGCTCTCAAAATCGCTGATGGGATGTCCCAGTCCTGCATAGATGCCGTCTGAGGGACGGTAAAAAGTCATGGTGCCGATGCCCGCGCCGCTGTCGCGCACCCACATGCCCGATTTATATTTGCCGTCCTCGCCGCGCTCGGCAACCAAAGTCAGTTCCATGGTGCTGCCGTCGCGCAGCACTTTCAGTTTCATTTTTTTGCCGCCGCTGTTTTCAATGATGCGCGCAAGATCTTTGGCGTTGGCCGGTTTTTTGCCGTCGATTTCCAAAATGGAATCCCCGGGTAAAAGCCCGGCTTTAGACGCGGGCGTTTCCGCTCCGTCCTCTCCGATGCTGACCACGACAATGCCCTCGGTTTTCAGCCGGATGCCGAACGCATCGCCGACCGAGATCACGGCGTCGTTGTCGACAATGCGCACATCAACCGTTTTGATCGGGACAACGCCCAACATCAATTGTGCCTCATACCCCGAACCGGCGGCCAGGGTCGTTACCGCCGCGTTCGTTTTCAACGACAGCCGCCCGTCCGAAAACGGTGCGCCGCCCGCCGTCATATAAAATACGTCGGGATACGATCCCGCGCATAGGCAGATGGTGCACATCAGCACCAACACCGCCGCCGAAGCTCCTCCCGCAAATCTCCGAACCATTTTTCTCACGTCAAAATTATTCATATAAAAATTGTCCCCTCAGGTTTCGGGGACATCCTTCCATCCCTGTTTTTGCGGTCTTTGTAAAAAGAACCGTGCTTCTATTGTCAGCCGGGTTATTCGGAATATGAGTGAAAATATTTGATAAATTTCATCCCTTTTATAGATTTTTGAATGCTGCCGTGGTATAATAACGCTTACGGTAACTTTCTGGATTTCGGGGGAAAATTTTTAAAAAACCCGGCGGAATTTCCTATCACCTATTTGACCAAATCGTTAAAGAAACGGGAAAGGATGTCACAAAACATGTCCGAAACAAAACCGGAACGCATCGCCGACGGGGTCTTTTTTACATCGATTCAAAATCATTTTTTTAAGACGGTGCGCATTTCCGTCAATTTTGTCCTTCCGCTCAATAAGGCAACGGCCGCACAAAACGCGGTGCTGCCCTTTATTTTGTGCCGCGGAAAAGATTTTACTGCCACCAAACGCCGACTGGAAAATCTTTTCGGTGCGCAGCTGAGTCCACGCGTACAAAAAGTCGCCGACCGGCAGGTGCTTTCCATCGATCTCGAGCTGGTCAAGTCCGAATATGCCAAAAAAGATCTGCTGCCCGAAGCGGCTGACTTGCTGTGCGAGCTCATCACCGATCCGCCCGTTCATCGCGGCGCGTTTTTAAAAGCCGATACGGAAGCCGAAAAGCAAAATGTCTGCGGCTTGATTTTAGCGGAGCAAAACGACAAGCGTACGCTTGCGGTCAAACGCTGCACAGCCCTCATGTTTGACGGACAACCCTACGGGCTTGATAAATACGGCGAACTCGATCAATTTGCCGCCATCGACGGCAAAACGCTGGTTCAAGCGTGGAAAAATATGCTCAAAACCGCCGTTATCCAAATTATCTACATCGGCAGCGACGGCAGCGAAAATCTGAAAAAAATCTTTTCCGAGCGGTTCGGCGGCAAACGTCAGCCGGTCTCGTTTGAAGCGGTTCAAGCGCCCGAGCCCTGCGAGGAATACGGCGAGGTCGAGGAGCGCATGAACATCACCCAGGCCAAGCTGATCATGGGCTACCGCACCACCCGACTGCTGCCCGGCGATTTAAAGGCGTTCGAAGTCATGCGTTCGCTGTTCGGCGGCTCAACCACTTCTAAGTTGTTTACCAATGTGCGCGAAAAGCTCAGCTTGTGCTATTACTGCGCCGCCATTTATAATAAATTTTTGGGTCTTTTGATGGTCGACAGCGGCGTGCTCGAAGAAAACGTCGAAAAAGCCCGCGAAGCCATCGACGCCCAACTCAAAGCCATTGCCGACGGCGATTTTTCCGACACCGATGTCGCGGGCGCAAAGCTCTATTTGCAAAACGTCTACCGCACCACCGAGGGCTCTCTGCATCAGCTCACGGCCTATTGGCTTTCCGAAATATTAGCCGATACCATGCGTTCCCCCGACAGCGCGGCGGATTCGTTTGACGAGGTCACCCGCGCACAGATCATCGACGCGGCAAAGAGCTGCTGGCTCGACACGGTCTATCTGCTGGCCGGCAACAAGGAGGTCAAGAATTAATATGATTTATCAGAGTAAAATCTTAAACGAGACCACCGAAATTCTCAGCCATCGCAGCGGCCTGACGGTCATTTTGTGCCAAAAACCCGGCGCGGTCAGCAACTATGCGGGTTTTTGCGCTAAATACGGCTCAATCGACACCCGTTTTATGGTCAAGGGCGATGACGGCTATACTGATATTGTGGACGGTGTCGCGCACTTTTTGGAGCACAAGCTCTTCGAGAGCGAGCAGGGCGACGCGTTCACGCTGTTTGCAAAAACCGGCGCAAGCGCCAATGCCGCCACCTCATTTGATAAGACCAATTACTATTTTACAACCACCCGTAATTTTTACGAAGCCCTCAAAATTCTGCTCGACTTTGTCACCCACCCCTATTTTTCCGAGCACACCATCGCCAAAGAGCAGGGCATCATCGGGCAGGAAATTAAGATGTATGACGATCTGCCCGGCTGGCGGGTCTATTTCAACTTTTTGGGCGCGCTTTATAAAAACAGTACCGTCAAAATCGACATCGGCGGCAGCATCGAAAGCATCTCGAAAATCACCCCGGCGCTGCTCAATAAAATCTATTCGGCCTTTTATTCGCTGCGCAACATGGCGCTGGTTGTCGCGGGCGATTTTGAACGTGAAAAGGTGCTCACGCTGTGCGACGAATGTCTTGCTTTTGCGCCCGAACTCGAAATTGTGCGCGACGAAAAGCCCGAGCCGCCCGAGGTTGTCAAGAATTTTGTCAACCAGCAGCTCGAGGTCGTAATGCCGTTGTTCCAGTGCGGTTATAAACTGCGCAAACCAGCCGCCAAAGAGGAACCCGTCTATTTCGCGGCAGGCGAAGCACTGTGCGAATTGGCCATCGGCGAGGGCTCGACGCTCTACCGCGAACTCTATGACGCCGGTTTAATCAACTCCAATTTCGGGGGCGGTCTCGACGGCAGCCGCGGTCATTGCTGCCTGATTTTCGGCGGTGAAAGCCCCGACCCGGAAACAGTCGCCTCAAAGCTCAAAGTCGCTTTTACAGCCCTTGCAAAAGGCATCTCGGACGAGGATTTTTTACGCGTCAAGTCCAAGCTCTGCGGGCGCATTTTGAATCAATACAACACCCCCGTCGGCGCGGGCCGAATCGCCAACGAGGCCTTTTTCTCGGGCGTCGCACCGTTTGACCATGCCGAGGCCTATTTCAATCTCAAAAAATCCGATGTCGAAAAAATGCTTGCAAAAGAAGTGGACGAGCGCCGTTTTGCGCTGTCCACCGTCACGGGCTTCGATAAACAATAACAACCGGCGCACAACAAGATTTGCTAAATCATTTGTTCTCCATCACGGGCACACAATATACGTTTATAATACCTCCATCATAAGTTGGGCAAAAAGGCGCTTTATTGCCCGAAAGGATGAAGAAAAATGTCAGAAAACTGGATTTCGTTCCCCAATCTCAATCTCACCTTCAATCTCAACCCCGTTGCCTTCACCGTCGGAACTTATGAAGTCAAATGGAGCATGATTTTCTCTGTCATTGCGGTCGCTGTCGGAATCATTCTCTATATTAAAGCGATATCCAATCAAAAACAGGAGTTGGGGAAAAAGCAGATTGCGGCAGTCACGGCGATCACGGCGTTTTTTGCACTGGTCGGCGCACGCCTTTTCTTCGTTGTTCCCCAAAATCTCTGGATCATGGATCAATTCTATCAATTCAACGGGAATTATCCGGATGAGGGATATTACAACACGTTTTATAAGTTCATCGCCTTTTTTGATAAAGATTATACGGGGCTCAATTTGTACGGCGGATTGATTTTCGGTTTAATTGCACTTGCAATCATCTGCAAACTCAAAAAGTATCCGTTAGCCAAATATCTCGACAGCTTGGTCTATGCGCTGCCCGCTTCTTTTGCCATTAATGCAGTCGGATACATAACCGAACAGAGTTCCTTCGGTCAGCACAGCGATTCCCTGTTGGCCATCAACGGCAGCCACATTGAGTCGTTGGTCTATGATCTTTTTCAAAGTTCGGTCGTACGCGGCGCCCCCGCCGTCGGTCCGAATGTCAAGTGGGTAGTAGGAAAACCGGTCTCTCCCACACCGATTTATGAAATTCTGGGCTGCATCGCCATCATCCTTCTTGTATATCTGCTCTCAAAATTCATTCTTTTCACCGGCGAAAAATTCCTGTGGTCATTCGGACTTTACGGGCTGCTGCGCGCTTTGACCGAGAGTTCACGCATCGACGCGCTGTTATTTTGGAACATGCGCGTCAATGTGCTGTTCTCGATTGCCGCAACTGTCATTTGCGTATTGCTGGTTTTTATCATCCGCTGGCAGGTTCGGGAAGGCCGTCTGCGCAATGTCTCTCGATATGTGGACCCGCATAAAAACGACGGCTTCGAAAATGATACATTTTACCAAAAGGTCTATAAAGGCGAAAGCACCGAAACCCCGGTCATTGCCGATGAAAATAATCATAACGATGATAACGCGGGAACTGAATTCGATGTTGAAACACCCGATACCAAACCGGGTCAAAGCGAGGCACCCGAAACACCGGATGCGAAATTCGAACAATCGGAGGGCACCGGTCAGGTATGGACTTCCGAGGATACCGCACAAGGTGATACCGCAGAAAACAATTCCGCCCAAGACAATCAATAACTAAAATAACCCCCAACAGGAGGAACAAATGGCGATACTCATTGACGGAAAAACCCTGGCCGCAAAAGTAAAAGGAGAAGTGGCGCGTGACGCCGAACTTTTGCGGTCCAAAGGCATTACCCCCTGTCTAGCCGTGATCCTGGTCGGAGAGGACTCCGCTTCACAGATTTATGTGCGCAACAAGAAAAAGGCCTGCGAAGAAAACGGGATCGCATCGCGCTCTTTTGAACTGCCCGAAAACACCTGTGAAGCCGAGGTGCTTGAACTCGTCGCCGAGCTCAACGCCGATCCCACCGTCGACGGCATTTTAATTCAACAGCCCCTGCCCAAACATCTTGACCCGCTCAAGCTGATGGAATCGGTCGACCCCAAAAAGGATGTCGACTGCCTCACCAATGACAGCTGCGGGCGTCTGATGTCGGGCAGGCCGTGTTTTTTACCTTGCACCCCCGCGGGCATCATGCGGATGTTAGAAGAATACAACATCTCCGTCGCGGGCAAAAACTGCGTCGTTGTCGGACGCAGCGGCATTGTAGGCCGCCCGATGGCGATGATGCTGCTGTGGCAAAACGGCACGGTCACGGTCTGCCATTCCAAGACCAAAGACCTTGCCGCCGAATGCCGACGCGCCGATATTTTAGTGGTTGCGACCGGTAAGCGCGATCTGGTCACCGCCGATATGGTAAAGGACGGCTGCGTCGTCATCGATGTCGGCATGAACCGAGACGAAAACGGCAAACTGCACGGCGATGTCGATTTTGTAAATATTGAGCCAAAGGCCTATGCCATCACACCGGTACCGGGGGGTGTCGGTCCGATGACCATTGCCATGCTGCTGCAAAACACCATCACTTCCGCAAAAATGCGCGACCAAAGATAAACGTATTCATATAACATAAACAGAGAGGGTGTCATTCAGGATGAAAAGAACAAGAGCCGTTCTTGCTTTTTTATTGGGGCTCATCATGCTCGCGGGCTGCACAAACCCTGCCGTCTCCACGCAATCCACGCCTTCATCTCCGGGGGTGACGGTTCCGACCGTCATCGAAAACCCAACTTCCATCACAATCACCAATCAAAACTTTTTTGACGGCAAGGACAGCGCGCAAAAAACCGAATGGCTGACAACCCTGGGCCAAAGC
>CAZTDA010000002.1:0-25675 GCA_964612155.1 uncultured Eubacteriales bacterium
GTCTATGAGGACGCGGTGGAAGAGCTGATTTACGGCCAAAACTGCGTGAAGGCAAACGGCAAGGTGCTGCGCGCCATCAACGCCGAGAGCGGCTGGGAACATATCGTTTTCGTCGACGGAGACGACGACGCGGCTGAAAAATACTCCGAGCTGCTCGCCATCTCGATTGCAAATGTCAAACAATACTACGACGAAAAATTCGGCAAGTCCAATTTTATTAAAAATGTGATCGCCGACAACATTCTGCCGGGCGATATTTTCCTCAAGGCGCGGGAACTGCACCTCTCCGGTGAGGTCTCGCGGGTGGTGATGATCGTGCGCATTGCGCAAAAGAGCGAAATCGCCGCTTATGAGGTCATTTCAAACTTGTTCCCCGATAAAAACAAGGACTTTGTCATCAATTTAAACGAAACCGACATTGCGCTGGTCAAGGAGACCCGCTCCGAAATCGACTCGCGCGATCTTGAAAATTTGGCGCATGCGATTATCGACACCCTCTCCACCGAGTTCTTTACGCAGGCGGTGATCGGCATCGGCACCGTTGTCAACGGCATCCGCGACCTTGCGCGCTCGTTCAAGGAGGCGCAGGTGGCCATGGAGGTCGGCAAGATCTTTGACAGCGGCAGGTCGGTGGCGCGTTATGACAACTTGGGTATCGCCCGACTGTTATATCAGCTCCCCAGACCCATGTGCGAGATGTTTTTAAAAGAAATTTTCCCGCGCGACACCCTCGATTCGCTCGATTCCGAAACATTATTTACCATTGACAAGTTTTTTGAAAACAACTTAAACGTCTCCGAGACGGCCAGAAAGCTGTTTGTACACCGCAACACACTGGTCTACCGGTTGGACAAAATCAAGCGTGCAACGGGGCTGGACCTGCGCGAACTCGACCATGCCATCGTCTTTAAGGTGGCCTTGATGGTGCGCAAATACTTAAGCAACACCAGCTACGCGACGAAGTTTTAGCAGCATTTACCGACCCGTTTTTGGGGTTTGATAACATAACCCTCACATTCTGCATATAGCATTTCCGCGAGGGCAACAGTACTTATTCCGGTGAAAGGAAATCTTTTTAAGATGATCGAATTCAAAGACGTCTGCAAGGTATATGATACCAATATCGAACGCGAAAAAGCACTGGACAAGGTGTCTTTGAAGATCGAAGACGGCGAATTCGTGTACATCATCGGGGCAAACGGCTCGGGCAAGAGCACCCTTGTAAAACTCATCAACTGCGAAGAGCGGCTGACGAGCGGTTCGATCAAGTTCGACGAATTTAAACTGGAAAAAATCAAGCGCCGCCAGATTCCCTATCTGCGCCGCAAAGTCGGCATGGTGTTTCAGGATTTTAAACTGATTGAGAACATGTCCGTGTATGACAACGTCGCGTTTGCGCTGCGCGTCACCGACCGCCCGGCAAGAGAGGTTCGACGCAAGGTGCCGAAAACCTTAGAGGTCATGGGTTTGACCAAAAAGGCCAACTGTCGCCCCAACGAACTCTCCGGCGGCGAACAGCAGAAAGTGGGCATCGCACGCGCCATCGTCGGAAGTCCCAGTGTTTTGATTGCGGACGAGCCGACCGGAAACGTCGACCCCGAGATGTCATATGAATTGCTGCAGATGCTCGATGAAATCAACAAGACCGGAACAACGGTCATTTTAGTCACACACCAGCGGGATTTTATCACCAAGATGCCCCGGCGCGTGGTGGTGCTTGAAGACGGAAAAGTGATCTTCGATGAAGATCTGACACTGGCGGAGGCCTGCCGGAATCCCGATTCCGAGGCCTGCGACAAAGAAATTCCCGAATATGAGTCGGAGGACTCGCAAGTGATTCAGCAGGAACTGCCGGTCGACGAAGAAGCGGCAGCCGAACTCTCGGCGGACGGATTTGTGCCGCCCGAAATCGATCAAATCACCGAAGAAGAAAACCTTTGAGGTCGGACGGATTTAAAACCGTTTCCGTCTGACAGATCGGAGCGCTTGAAAAGCACGGCTCTTCCGGTCGGAAAGGACAGCGACGATAAATTATGAACAATAAGAGTATCGGATACCTGCTCAAGCAGGGGTTTAAGAACATATTCTCAAACGGATTGATGTCTTTTGCGTCGATCAGCGTGCTGTTCGCCTGTTTATTGCTGGTGGGCGGCGCTTTTTTGATGTATTTTAACATCCAAAAAGGCGTTGAGTATGTCGGCAGTATGGGCGAGATCGTGTTGTTTGTCGAAGACGGCACCGGTGAGGCGGAGTGCGCGGGCATCCAGCGGACACTGGAATCGCTTCCGGAACTGCACGATGTGCAGTTTATATCGAGCAAAGAGGGTCTTGAGGAACTCAAGTCCGAAATCGAGGGCGGGGAGGAATTATTCTCGATGCTCGAGGGTGAGGACATTCTGCCCAACTCCTTTAAAGTAAAAGTGAAGGACTCCGGCGATTACGAGCGCATGGTCAAACAGCTCTCGCAGATTTACGGGATTTCGAACGTTGTTGCAAACGGCAAAATCGCCAATACCCTGACCAATATCAGCACTGCAATCGCCACCTCCGGTGTGGCCGTGGTGGTGGTGCTGCTGGTGGTTTCGATTTTTATTTTGATAAACACCATTAAATTAGCGATGTTTACGCGGCGAAAAGAGATTTACATAATGAAAATGGTCGGTGCAACAAATTCGTTTGTGCGGGTGCCGTTTTTTGTCGAGGCCGTGATTTTGGGACTTTTCAGCGCCGTGCTGGCCTATTTTGCGGTGCGTTTTGCCTATGTCGGACTGCAGGACTATTTGGCCGAGCTGAGCATTAATCCCATTGCATGGCCCGAGGTCTCTCTGACGGTGTTAGGGTCGTTTTTGGGCGCGGGATTTGTGGTCGGCATGCTTTCCAGTTTGGTCTCGATTAAGAAATACTTAAAAGTTTAGGAGGACGTAATGAAAAAACCGGTTGCGGCGCTTGCGCTCTGCTTATTGATCATAGTATCCGCTGTTTTTCCGGCGCTGTCGGCGTCTTCCGCCGCTTCGTCGACCGCGTCTCATGCCTCGACGATCGGCGCATCCGCTTCGTCCGCAACCGCGTCGGGCACTTCTTCGGCGGCAACTTCGACATCTTCGGCGGTAACGTCGGCTGCGTCTTCGGCGGTGACATCGGCGGCGACCTCGGGCGGCGCTTCATCCGCGGCGTCCTCCGGTTCATCTCAAATGGCCTCACAAGACGCCCAGACGGTCAGTGATTTGACAAATGCCTATGCCGAGCTGCAAAAAAAGATCGAGGCGCTGGAGGCCGAAAAAGAAAAACTCGCCTCGGAACAAAAAGATGTTACAAAATACTTAAACGCACTTGATAATCAGATTGACGCGACCAACGACCAGCTGAACATGCTCAACGATGATATTAAAGAATTGAACAATGAACTCGAAACGCTTACGGCGCGAATCATTGTGGTAGAAAGCAATGTTACAACGACATTGGAAATTTTTAAACAGCGTCTGCGGGCGATTTACATGTCCGGACATTCGACCGAAATCGCAATACTGCTCTCTTCCGGAAATTTTGTCGACTTTTTGACAAAGGCGGAGTATATGCGGCGCATTTCCGAATATGACCAGAAGATTGTCAATGCGTTGTTGGCTGATAAAAAGGAACTGGAAGGGCTTGTGGCAAACGCCGAAACTGCCAAGCAAAAGAGCCAGGATAAAAAATCCACCGTGGCTACGAAAAAGAAAGAGCTGAACACCCAATACGACGAACAGGAAGAGTACCTGAATAAGCTGAAAGAGGACAAAGCGGCCTACGAGGCCTATATCAAGCAATACAAAGAGGAGATGGAGGAGGCCCAAAAGGAAATTGACGCCATCATGGCCAAGTATGCCAGTGACGGCGATTATGTGGGCGGCACGTTCGCATGGCCGCTGCCGGGCTTTACCAAAATCACCTCACCTTACGGGCCGCGTTCCAGCATGGGGGACTTTCACACAGGCACCGATATCGCGGGACGAAATGCCGCGGGGGATCTGTGCTACGGAGCTTCGGTCGTTGCCGCCAACGCCGGCACGGTCATCGCCGTACGCAATCTGGGCAGCAAGAGCTACGGGCGATACATCATCGTTGACCACGGCGGCGGATGCAAAACCCTGTATGCCCATCTGAGCAAGGTGGTGGTCAAAGAGGGCGACACCGTTGCACGCGGACAGGAGATCGGAAAAGCCGGTTCTACCGGAAATTCCACCGGAGCGCATCTGCATTTTGAGCTGTGGATTGAAAACAAACGCGTTAATCCGATGGATCATCTGACCATTCCGAAATAATTCAATTAAAACATTTTGCGCAAGGATTTTCGCCGCTCGTGAAAATCCTTGTGCAACAGGCATTCTATAACAACCGGGAGTGATAACTTGAACAAAAGATACTCGTTCGGCACACTGCTTTGTGCAATACTGTTAGTCGCAGCACTGACATTTTCGGCCACGATGGTTTTTTCGACGCTGTCTTATAACAAAAAGATTCTCAATCTCTACGAACGGCAGTCGATGTACGAAAAATTGGAAGAACTGGATCGGATTGCGCGATACAGCAGCATCTTTGATATCGACGAAAACCTGTTGACACAAGGGCTGATGGAGGGTTATTTAGCCGGAATCGGTGACAGCGAGGCCACTTATACCGAAGCGGCCGAGGCCAAAGCGCTTTCTCAGGGGCAGGGCATCGCTGTCGGAATCGGCGTGAAAACCGTTCGTACCGGCTCAAAGTATTTATATGTATATGAAGTTCAGGAGGGCTCCGGTGCGGCGGTCGCGGGGATTGCCGTCGGAGACACGATTATTAAAATTAACTCCGAAGATGTCACGCAGATGACTGAAACCGAGGTCTATTTGATGCTGCACGGAGCCGAGGGAACCGAAGTTAAACTTGATTTTTACCGGGGCGGAGAACAGATGTCTTTGACACCCGTCTCACAGACCTATTCAACCACGCCTGTCACCTACCACATTCTTGATTATTCCATCGGGTATATGCGCATCACCGATTTTGACGCAAATACGTATAATCAATTCATCAAGGCGATCAACAACATGAATTCGGGGTCCGAACCGATTACGGGTCTGATCATCGACCTGCGGCATACCGCCGGGGGCGACATCGAAACAGCATCTCAAATGCTCGACCGAATGCTGCCCGAAGGGGATGTTATGTCCAAGACACTGCGCGACGGGACGGTCGAATTGGTGTATACCTCCGACCGGTTGGAGTTTGATCTGCCTGTTGCGGTTTTAGTAGACAGTGCAACGGCGGGGCCGGGCGAATTGTTTGCCGCGGCGATGGCGGATTACGGCAAGGCCAGCATCGTCGGGACGCGCACTGCGGGAAAAGGCACGATCAAGCAGATTTTCACGCTCTCGGACGGCTCTAAAGTCATGCTGTCGACAGGAATCATCAATCCTCCCAAGAGCGGCACGTTTAATGGCATCGGCGTAAAACCCGATTATTCGGTTGATCCGCTGAGCACGGGTGATTACGATTTTTACACCATGACAACCGAGAACGATCCGCAGTATAAAAAGGCGTTTGACATTGTTTATGCGCAGATTGACAAGTCCTCGATCAACACACCGGCACCGATTACGGATACGCCGGATAGCTTTTAAGTGCGTATGAAAAAATATACCGGAATCATCCTCATCTGCATATTTGCCTTGATACTCGGCGCATGTACGACAAAATCCAATCCGCTTGAAGATATGACGGCTTTAGATCAAGGCGAATATCTTGCAATCGTATGGGGCGAGAAAACTTACATCCCGTTCTGTGCGGTAAGCAACGACGAACGCGGTGCCAAAATCGGCATCGTCGACGGAGACGAAAACGATCAGATATACGAATATAAGGGTTATTCGACCGACGAATGGGTAATCAGTTTTTATCATTCGGGGCTGATGGACGGATTGATGTTGATGCGTGAGGTAAACGTCACACAAATACCCGAAGGGTTGAAATCCGAATACGCGTGGAATCAATAAACAAAAAAGTCCGATCACCGTGAGGAGACCGGACTTTTAAATTCAAAATTCAGAATTCGGAAATCAGAAAAAAAGTATTGACCTTCGGGAATTTCACTTTACGTTTTTCGCTTTCAATTTACACTTGCGTTTCATTGCTTATAGTAAAACCACTTTAAACTCAAGGCAAAATTAAAGTGGTTTTACCCAATGTGAAGCCACTTACCTTTAAAATTATCCTCGCCTTGCTTATCAAGTGGCTTCACAATATCGGCAATAAATGGCGAGAGCATCGCGCAGAAACTGCGCGCAGCCGGGGGCGATGGCATCGTAATAGGCTTTGAAACGCGGGTCGTCGACATAGGCCTGTGCCATGGCCAGGTGCGCGTCCTTTGAATAGTCGTTCCAATACAGGCACAACCACTCTTTGTGCAGCGCGCAGGTTTTTTGGGCGAGCGCACCGGCAGGGTCTCCTTGCTCCAATGCGGCTTTCAGACAGGCGTTCAGCTCGTCGGAAAGCGCTTGCGCATGATCGTACTGCGCTTGAGTCCAGGACTTGATGTGCGCATTTGAGGCGTCAACTTGTTCGTCGCCGTATTGATGGCGGATTTCTTTGCCGTATTTGGTTTCGTTTTCTTGGATCATCTTTTGTTTAAAGCCCTCGAATTTTTCTTGATCGGTCATGGTGATTTCTCCTTTTTGTGCGGCAACGGTCTTTTCGACGTTTGCGATCAGTGACTCGAGCTGTGCCTTTTTTGACCGCAATGCCGCAAGATGTTCCTGCAGTGCGGTCAGGGCGTTATAACCGTTTGACGTCAAAACGGTTTTAATTTCCTCCAATGGCATGCCGAGCTCGCGGTAAAGCAGAATATGCTGCAGGCGGTCTGCTTCAGCGCTCGTGTACATACGATAACCGTTGTCTTGATTTCGATGAGGGGATAAAAGCCCGATTTTGTCGTAAAACCGTAGCGTACGGGTGCTGAGCCCCGCGAGTTTTGCCAAGGTTTTGATGGTGTATTCCACTTTTATCCCTCCCGGGTGGTGATTTGCGCTCGATCGATGCGCTGTACTCATCATAAACCATGACGTAACGGCAATGTCAATACTAAATTTGCAGAATTCAAAATAAAAATCAGAATTAAAGTGCACAGTTGACAGTTAACAGTAAGCAACGGCGGTGTTTTGCTGCGCAAAATAAATTTAATATGCAGTCATTTTATTAAAAAATAAAGGCGACCGCTTTGGGTCGCCTGCGAATAATGAATTAACGGAGATGTCACTGTTCACTTTTAACTGCGAACTGTTAACTAACCTGACAGTTTGCTTACGGCAAGATATAAATTTCGACGTTGCGGCGGCCCCAGTAATAGATTTCGACTTCGGAACCCAGATACAGGTCGGCAACGGTGATGTTTTTGCGCACCGAGGGGCCTGTGTCGGCGGCGATGGCAAAGCCGTAAATGTGCCTGCCGTCGGTGGATCGGATATACAGGCGGCTGCCGTAGGGGATGACATTCGGATTGACCGCGATATAGCCGACGGCGGGTTTTGTTCCCGTTGAGGTCTTGTTTCCGTCGCTTGAGCCATAGGCGGTGGCCTCGCCGGTGATGACCTTTTTATAATCGGTCGGGATGCCGTTCGCATCAAAGGTCACGCCGTCGAATGAGAGGGTGGAAAGCGGCGGCGCGCTGCTGCTGCCGACAATCACCTTAGCGGTGACGGGCTTGAGCGTCACTTTTTCTTTGGTTTTGGTGGCGACCAAAACGCCGTTGCTGTAGGTCTCGGTAACAGTCACGGTCTTTTCACCGTTGACACCGGCGCGCTCGACTTTTTTCTGCCCGTCTTTGAGCAGCGTGGTCTCGTAATATTTGGTTTCGTAAGCGATCGGCTCGGTGGTGACATTGACGACGATATCCACCCGGGTCAGGACAATGTGCATATCCTTGGTCACTTCGTCGGTGAGCGCGTAATTGGCGGTGTCGTATTCGCCGACCGTGATATCAGCCTTTTTAAAGGCATCGGCGACGGTGCCGCGCACCATTTGAAGGGTGGTCTGATTACCGTCGGCTTCAACGGTGACGTCGAAAGCGGAATGGATGACGATTTCCGAGATACCGCCTTCTTCATCATAAAGGCAAAGGATTTCGTCGTTGTCACCGACCGTGACAAAGTTTTGTGCCAAAACGGATTCTGCGCTGGTGCGCATGGTGTATACCGTTTTTTTGACGCCATCGGTGTTGATGACGATTTGATTCGAGGTCTGGCCTGCAGCGAAAGCGATAAACCCGGCGGCGCAGAAGACGCCTGCCGCACTGAGCATTCGTTTTACCGCGTTGAACTTTTTCGCTGCGGCATTTCGTACAGCGTCTTTAAATTCGGACGCCGTATGGTTGATCTGTCGCATGGATAATGTTCCTCCTTATTTGGCGCATTTCTGAAATCTTGCATGAAATGCGAGAATCTGCCGGACCACACAGGGGAGTGTTGACTGTGCGGGACGGGATTATGCGGCCAAACTTTTGACATCTTTTACGCTTGACTGCATTGCCTTGAGGGAATATAATGAATACGGAAAATCCCTTTTAACCCGTGGTTCAGCCGTTGTGGAAAAGTGAACCACGAGAATGCATTCTAACACAAAAAGGCGATTATTTCAACGGTGTGTCGATTTATTTGGATATTATTCACAACATATAACCATTTAAATTGTACAATATGTACATAACGATTTTAGGAAATCGTAAAAATATAATAAAAAATAGGAGAACGCTGTGTCGGGAAAAATCATGATCAAAGTCACCGATTCGATGAAGGTATCGATTTCGGAAGGAAAAAAGGTCACTAAACCACTGCTTGAATTACTGCGTGAAAACGGGGTTTGGATCGACGCTCCCTGCAACGGTCTCGGGCGCTGCGGGAAGTGTAAAATAAAAGCCGGGGGCGATCTTTTACCCCCCGATGAAGCCGAAAAGAAAACGCTGGGTGCGGCGTTAGCCGACGGGTGGCGGCTTTCGTGCCAGACAAGGGCATTCGGCGATTTTTGGGTCGAGCCGCCGCAGAAGGGCAACGCCTCTGTCTCCATGGAGGGGCTGACGCAAAAATATGCCTATACGCCGTCGATTGATGTCGAAAAAACGGGGCTGCCCGCCTACGGGCTTGCGGTTGACATCGGCACGACCACCGTTGCGGCTTATTTATTGGATTTAAAAGACGGCAGACGGGTGGGGACGCTGGGCGAACTGAATACGCAGCGCACGTTCGGCGCAGATGTCATTTCCCGCATCACGGCTTGCAGCGAAGGGCATTTGGATGAACTGCGCAGTTTAATTGTCAACCAGATCAACCTGATGGCGGGAAAGCTTTGCGCAAATGCCGGTCAAGCGGATACTTCACGTATTTTTGATGTGGCACTCTGTGGAAACCCCACGATGCAGCACATTTTGCACGGCATGGACCCCGAAAAATTGGCGGTCGCGCCGTTTATTCCGACTTCGCTGTTCGGGTTTGAAGTGCCCGCAGCCGAACTCGGCATCAAGGCGAGCGCAGCAGCAAAAGCTTATACCCTGCCCGCGATTTCGGCCTATATCGGCGGCGATATCACGGCGGATGTGCTGTCGTGCGGGATGTATGACGATGAAAATATCACGCTGATGGTCGACGTCGGCACCAACGGGGAAATGGCGCTCGGAAACAAGGATGGAATTTATTACTGCTCGACGGCGGCGGGTCCGGCATTTGAGGGCGCCGCCATCGAAGACGGCATGGGCGGCATTGAAGGCGCGATCGGAACGGTGAAAGTCGGCAAAAACGACATTGAGTTTCAAGTGATCGGCGACAAAACCCCGATCGGTATCTGCGGTTCGGGCATCATCGACGCGACCGCCGTCATGCTCGCCGTGGGCGCGGTGGACGAGACAGGCCGGTTGGTGGATCCGGATGAGCTGGATGAAAAATATCAAGACCGGCTTGACGATGACGCGAGAAAATTCATCATTGACCACGAGAGCCGCATAGGATTGACAGATAAGGACTTGCGGCAGGTGCAGCTTGCCAAAGCGGCAATCGCCGCCGGGATTGACACACTGATGCACAACGCCGGGGTCGGGTTTGATCAGATCTCGGCGGTCTGGCTGGCGGGTGGCTTTGGTGCGCACATCGACCGCGACAGCGCCTGTGCCATCGGACTGCTGCCTAAGCAATTAAAAGAAAAGATACACCCCGTCGGCAACAGCGCCGGTGAAGGTACGGTCAGGGCGATATTAGATCAAGACGCCAAAAAGATTCTCGCCGAGATCGGAAAAAACGCAAAGTACATAGAACTCTCGGGAGATCCGTTTTTTATGGACAGTTATGTTGAGAACATGTTGTTTTAGGATCATACACCTTGGTTTGACATATTTAGTAAAACATGGTATGATTTGTGAAATTCGGGAAAGGGGATCAGGTCCATGCAAAAATCGATGACATGGGTCATCAAGGTCGGAACCTCAACGCTTACGCATCAGGGCGGTTCGCTGAATCTGCGGCGGGTGCGCGAAATTGTAGATGTGCTGGCGGATATCCGCAATATGGGACACAAGGTGGTGCTGGTCACCTCCGGCGCCATCGGCGTGGGTGTCAACCGTTTGGGACTGGAAAAGCGCCCGACTGATCTGCCGACCAAACAGGCCGCTGCGGCGGTCGGCCAGTGCGAATTGATGAATATCTACGGACGGCTGTTCACCGATTACGGCTACACGGTGGCGCAGATTTTGCTGACACTCGACGTCATCGAGGACGAGAAGCGCAAAAAAAACGCCGTGAACACCTTTGCGCGGCTGTTGGAAATGGGTGCGCTTCCGATCGTCAACGAAAACGACTCGATTTCGACCTATGAGATTGAGCATATGAACAGCTTCGGTGAAAACGACACGCTTGCGGCGGTGGTTGCACGGCTGGTGAGCGCGGATCGCCTGGTGCTTTTATCCGATATCGACGGTCTGTATGACGCTGACCCTCACCAATACCCCGGCGCGAAATTGATTCCGGTGGTACATAAGATTGACGGCGATCTCGAAAAAGTCGCAGGAGGCGCCGGAACGTCGCTCGGCAGCGGCGGGATGTTCACCAAACTGACGGCTGCGATTATCGCCATGCAGGGGAAAATTCCGATGAGCATCATCAACGGCAACAAACCGGCGTTGATTTATGACATTCTTGCGGGTAAAAACCCGGGAACGGAGTTTATCTGCGAGTGAGCCGCCATCGGTCGCCGGGCAAGTCATAGGGGCTTGTTCGGACAGGGTTGTCTTGAACATAGGGGCTATGGCAATGAAAAGAATCATTCATGCTGTTGCGGTTTTCGGGCCCATCATACTGAGCGGTATTGTTGTGTTGCTTTTACCGCCGCTTTTATTCGGGTGGTCATTTATCCCTTATAACGGATATGTATGGTGCGGCTTTTTAACTGCGGTTTGTCTGTTTGTTTGTTTTTGCGCGAAAGAGGATTACAGAAAAAAGGTAATCCCTCGGGTTGAGGAGAACGGAATTTTGATATTAGCGACGATGAATTCCGTTTTGTGGGTTTATGTTTGGTCCACCATACAAAACACCGTCATCCTGCCGTTCGCACTCACATGCATGGTTTTTACGCTGTATACAGCCGTAAAAGTATGCGATGACACCGTCAAGCGAACGCTGTCAATGATGGTTGCCTCGATGATGGTGTTGGTGGGTATCATTATTCTGACCGTTCCCTTGATGTCCCCGATGCCATTCGTAAAAGATCGGTTCAATGTTTATAATGAGCAGGGATATGTGGCAAAAACGACGGTCACACGCGATGTCGGGAATGTTTATATCATCAATGTAATCGTGAAAACAGCGGGAGCGGATTTAGGGCTCGGGCGTTTTGAGAGAGGAAGAGAAGTTCCCGTTATTTATAAAACCGTCAACACAGCGGATTATCAAAAACCCTGTCTTACCTGGGAGGGAATGGACTTATATATTGACGGGGTGAAAGAAGACACCCGCTGAGCACAAAGGACAATATTCTAAAAACGGCAACAAATCATCACTTTGCTGTGTTATTCTTGCGGTCAGGCACCTTATAACGGGGCTTTCCCGCATTTGAAAATTGACCGGAGATTTTTCTTCGGACGGGAACATGTCGATGAAGGGAGCATTTATCGATGAAAAAGGTCATCCATGCGATTGCGGTTTACGGGCCGATCATTTTATGCGGTATTATCGTATTATTCTTGCTTCCGCTTTTGTTTTCATGGACGTTTGTCCCTTATAACGGCTATGTCTGGTGCGGAATTTCGTCAGCGTTTGTGCTCTTGGTGTGTATATGCGCCAAGATTGATTTCTCTTATTCAAGGAAAGCGCTCCCCAAAATTGAAGAAAACGGGATTTTACTTCTTTCGATTTTGAATACTGCCTGGTGGGTTTATATCTGGTCCGTGGTTGAATATACCATTATCCTGCCGTTTGGGGTCTTATGTATCGCGTTCACATTACATAATGCGTTGAAACTTTGTGATGAGACCGTAAAACGCACGTTGGGACTAATGGGCGGAGCCATGGCGTCAATCATCGGCATCATTATTCTGTTTGTTCCGCTCCTGTCGCCGCTTCCTATCGTCAGGGAAAACTATAATGTTTATAATGAGCGGGGATATGTGGCAAAAGTGAAGGTGATTCGCGATGCGGGGAATGTTTACAATATCTCCGTGACGGCGAAGAAGAGCGGTACAAATTTGGTTTTGGGACGCTTTGAAGGTACCGATCAGGTCAACGCATTCAATGGTGTTGTCGGTGTTGCTGATTATAAAAAACCGGAGGTCGTTTGGCAGAGCTCGGATTTATACATTAACGGCGAGCAGCAGCCGATTTATTGGGAGTAGATATTCAAAAGTGAAAGGGTTTTTGGCATGGAGTTTTCTCTTGAAAAAATGTGCGCTGCGGCCAAGGCCGCGTCCGCAAAACTTGCGATTCTCGGCGGCGGTGAAAAAAACCGCGCGCTGGCGGCTTTGCGCGCCCATATTGACCAAAACCGTGCAAGCATTCTCGCGGAAAATGCCAAAGACGTGGAGGACGCCAAAAAAAACGGCCTGAAGAGTTCACTGATTGACCGTTTGACGCTGACCGAGAAACGCATTGACGATATCTGCAAAGGGATTGACGAATTGGTCATGATGCCCGATCCGGTGGGGATTGTCAAAGGCGGGCATGTGGCCGAGAACGGGTTAAAGATCACCAAAGTCAGCGTGCCGATCGGGGTGATTGGGGCGATCTTCGAGGCGCGTCCCAATGTCTGTCCCGATATTGCGGCTTTATGTTTAAAATCGGGCAATGTCTGTATTTTGCGGGGCGGAAAAGAGGCCCTGCGCAGCAACACGATTTTAGCGGAAACCATGCGCAAAGCCCTTGAAAGTGTCGGGCTTGACCCGAATTTTATCAATTTGATTCCGACGACGGATCGAACGGTTGCCGATGCATTTTTAAAACAGGATCGGTATTTGGACTGTATGATTCCGCGCGGCGGAGCCGACTTGATTCAAGCCGTGCGCAGATCCGCCACGATGCCGGTAATTGAGACGGGGGCGGGCATTTGCAGCGTGTATATCGATAAAAATGCCGATCTTGAAATGGCGGTGAACATCACCGACAACGCAAAGACCTCACGCCCCTCGGTATGCAATGCGGCGGAAATTTTACTGTGCCACCGGGAGATTGCGAAAACGGCGCTTCCGCCGATCAAAGCGGCGCTTGATAAAAACAACGTGCAGCTGCGCTGCTGCGCCGAATCGTATGAGATTTTAAAGGGCGAAAACGTGGTTTTGGCGAATGACGCAGACTATGACACCGAGTTCGGGGATATGATAATGGCAGTTAAAATTGTCGGCTCATTGGACGAGGCGATAACCCATATCACAATGCACGATACAAAGCACAGCGAGGTCATTGTCACCCGCGACCTTACGGCGGCACAGGAATTTTTAGCCCGTGTCGATGCGGCGGCGGTCTATGTGAATGCCTCGACCCGCTTTACCGACGGGGGCGTTTTCGGACTCGGCGCCGAGATCGGGATTTCGACGCAAAAACTGCACGCCCGCGGCCCGATGGGGCTCAGCGAACTCACCAGTTATAAATATACCGTCATCGGCGACGGCCAGATACGATAACAACATTAACAAATAAGCAATCAAAGGCAGGTGTGAAGTGATGAGCGAACAGGCAGAGACGGCAGTAAAGCGACATAAAAAGTATGCCGCACCGCTCGGTTTTTTTGTGATTATTCTGACGGTGATCGGCTTTATCACGCTGATTGTCGTTGGGACCAGATTATTTTTCAGTTTGACCGATGACACGACACAGCGCGAAAAGTACGCCGTCATGATCGATCCGATTGTCATGCTTGACCCACCGAATTTTGCCGAACCGGGCAAACTCAGTGATGCGATCATTTTGCAGTCCTCAATTTGGTCTACGGTGTTCAGCGGTGACATCACGCGGTTCTCAACCGACGAAAGCGGGCAGATTTTGATCCCCGTAGCCGATCTTGACGCCGTGTGCAGGCATCTATACGGGCCGAATGCGACAATTCCCCGCCGCAGTATGACCGTTGACGGCGGTGAGGTCGATCCCGAGATGGAAGAGGGCACGATCATCTTTGAATATCGGACCGACATCGACTCATTTGTCGTGCCCATTTTAGGTGAGTTCGGCGAATATACCGCCAAAGTGGAGAGCATTCGGCGCAGCGGAGACGAGATGTATCTGACGGTCGGCTATTATCCGAAGAGCAGTTCGTGGTACGATGAATTCACCGAGAAAAAAAGCACCGATACGGCTGAAAAATTCAAGGTCTATGTGATGAAAAAGAACCCGGATACCAAAGAGTATTATGTTTACGCACTGCAAAATGCGGATATCAATACGGTCACTTATAATTGAGCTTGACACGGTTAGAATATTGTGGTATACTTTTCTGTGCCTTTTCGCGGAATGGGGTATAGCCGAATCACCCGCCCATCCTGCGTAAACGGAATAATTTAAAGGTGGTTACAACATGCTCGACAAAGAGATCAAAGGCGGTATTATCACCGCAAACGCCCGTACCGAACACGATACCGGCTCCCCTGAAATTCAGATCGCGATCTTGTCAAAACGCATCTCCGATCTGACCGAACATTGCAAGATTCACAAAAAGGACGCCCACTCCCGCCGCGGACTGTTGATGATGGTCGGTAAACGCAGAAACCTGCTGAACTATCTGATGAAAAAGGACATCAGCAGATACCGTGCGATCGTCGAAAAGCTCGAACTCAGAAAATAATGCATGTCACGGGGGCAGGCGGTTTCCGCCTGTCCCTTTTGCAAGTTTTTGGGCCTGCGATACCCGCACCGGGATGGTTTCGGGTGAACTAAACAAGGCAAAATCCTGCGGTGCCCGCCTGAAATGGCGACGGGGTAACACTACAAATATCCTGCGGTGCCCGCCTGAAGTGGCAACAATTTAACACGGCAAATATCCTGCGGTTGTTAGCAGTGAATCGAGGGCAGCTTTACTTTTTTAGATTATGCCGCCTTGGCTTTATTGCTAAAAGCCGCCGGGATTTGTAATATATCAAATAACGGAGGTTATCATGAGCGAAATCAGAACATTTTCAACCACCTTCTGCGGAAGGCCGTTTTCCGTTGAGATCGGAAAATATGCTTTCTTGGCAGGGGGCGCCTGCATGGTCCGCTACGGCGAGACCGTGGTGATGGCGAGCGCAACCGCTTCCCCCAAACCGCGTGAGGGCGTGGATTATTTCCCGCTGTCCGTGGATTATGATGAAAAACTGTATGCGGTCGGCAGAATTCCCGGCAACTGGCAGCGCCGCGAGGGCAGACCGGCCGAGACGGCAGTGTTGGCGTCCCGCGTCATCGACCGCCCCCTGCGCCCGCTGTTCCCCAAGGATATGCGCAATGACTGCAGCGTCGTGCTGACCGTGATGTCGGTCGATCCCGACTGCACACCCGAGATCACAGCGATGCTCGGCGCATCCATTGCAATCAGCATTTCCGACATTCCCTGGAACGGTCCGATCAGCGGCATTTCTGCCGGTTATGTCAACGGACAGGTCGTGCTGAACCCGACATTTGAAGAGCGTGCGGTTTCCGAGATGGAAGTCACCGTCGCCTCTTCCGCCAACAAAGTCGTTATGATCGAAGCCGGCGCAAAAGAAGTCAGCAACGAAGTGATGCTCGAGGGCATCCGCCTTGCCGACATTGAAAACAAACGCATGGTGGAATTTATCAACGAAGTCAAGGCCGCAGTCGGCAAGCCGAAGTTTGAGGTCATCTCGCTCGAACCGTCCCATGAGTTGTTTGACGCGGTCAAAGACGCCTGCATCGAGGATGTCCGTCATGCGTTGGACACCGACGACAAAAACGTGCGCGAAGAACGCATGAACCCCATTCGCAACGCCATGCATGAGCGTTTCGACGAAGAAGCCGGAAGCGCTTCCGCGATCGACGAGTGCATTTATAAAATTCAAAAATATGTCGTGCGCCGCTGGCTGCTCGACGACGGCAAACGCGTCGACGGCAGAGGCCTTGACCAGATGCGCAAGCTGACTGCCGAGGTCGGTATTCTGCCGCGCACCCACGGCACCGGTTTATTCGCAAGAGGACAGACCCAGGCGCTCACCATTGCGACACTGGCCCCGATCGGCGAAAAGCAGCTGCTTGATGGACTCGATGGCGAAGAATCCAAGCGCTATATGCACCACTACAATATGCCGCCGTACTCGGTCGGCGAGACAAAACCGTCAAGAGGCCCCGGCCGTCGTGAGATCGGCCACGGCGCACTCGGCGAGCGCGCCTTGCTGCCGGTAATCCCGTCCGAAAACGACTTCCCCTATGCCATCCGTCTGGTTTCCGAAATTCTGTCTTCCAACGGCTCGACTTCGCAGGCCTCGATCTGCGGTTCCACGCTGGCACTGATGGATGCGGGTGTTCCGATCACGGCGCCGGTCGCGGGTATCTCCTGCGGTCTGATCACCGAGGGCGACCGCTGGATGACCATGGTCGATATTCAAGGCGTCGAGGATTTCTTCGGCGATATGGACTTTAAAGTCGCGGGTACGATCAAGGGCATCACCGCGATTCAAATGGACCTCAAGATCGACGGTTTGACCTTTGACATCATCAAAGAAGCGCTCGAAAAGACCTACACGGCGCGCGTTTATATCATCAACGAAGTCATTTTGAAGTGCATCGACAAGCCGCGTGAGCAGCTTTCGAAGTACGCGCCTAAGATGGCAACCATTATGATCAACCCCGCCAAGATCCGCGAAGTCATCGGCAGCGGCGGTAAGGTTATTCAAAAAATCTGCGCCGACTGCGATGTCAAGATCGACGTCGAGGACGACGGCAGAGTTGCGATTTTCGGCATTGACATCGACAATGTTACCCGTGCGCTCGAAATTGTCAAAACCATTGCGTTCGACCCGGAGGTCGGTGCAATTTATAAGGGCAAAGTCACCCGCCTGATGCAGTTCGGCGCGTTCGTTGAGATCGCCCCGGGCAAAGAGGGTCTGGTGCACATCTCCAAGCTCGACTTCGTCCGCGTCGAAAAGGTCGAGGACGTCGTCAACGTAGGCGATGAGGTCGTGGTCAAGGTCACCGAGATTGACGATCAGGGCCGCCTGAATCTGTCCCGCGTCGCCGCCATCGCCGAAATCGAAGGCAGACCGCTGCCCGAGTCGGCATCGACTCCGCGTCCGCCGCGCCGCGACAACGATTTCCACAACCGCGGACCACGCAGATAAAAACCGGTTAGAAACATTACAAGGGGTTCAAATGTGATTTGAACCCCTTGTTTGATAGAAAGTGAACAGTTGGCAGTTAAAAGTGAAAAGTGACATGACCGTTAGGCAATACTATTTCCGTTTTGCGCAGCAAAACACCTTAACTGCTCCGTTGTTCACTGCCAACTGTTCACTTCTAAAATGATGGATAAGGAATAAAGGATCGAATGAAACGATTTGAGCTTTCCAACGGAATCCGCGTGCTGACCGACCGGCGCGCCTATGCAAAAGCCGCCACTGTTGCGGCGTTTATCGGCGTGGGTTCGCGTTATGAGCAGGAACAAAGCCACGGGTTTTCGCACTTTATCGAGCACATGCTCTTTAAGGGCACGCATAAGCGCAGTTCGCTGGATATCGCCAACGAGACCGACCTGATCGGCGCGCAGATGAACGCCTACACCAGCAAGGAATATACCTGCTACTATATGCGTATGCTGCCGGCGTTTGATGCGCGCGGGATTGAAATTTTGGGCGATCTCGTGAGCGACCCGATTTTTGCGAAAACGGACGTAGACACCGAGCGGGGCGTGATTTTGGAAGAGCTCTCGATGTATAACGACGACCCCGAGGATTTGGCAGCCGACGGCATTTTCCAAGCCGCGTGGACACCGCATCCGCTGGGGAGAAACATCGTGGGGACGACGGCAAGCGTCGGGGGTGTCACAAGCGAGAACCTGCGGGCGTTTTATGAGCAATTCTACCGACCGGAAAACATCGTTGTCGCCGTGAGCGGAAACTTTGACGAAAACCGCGTGGCGGAAGCGCTCGAAAAGGCATTTTCTCCGTTGAAAAGAACCGGTTTTGAAAAAGTGGTTCTCACGCCGCCGGTGTTCAATTTCGGAAACACTCTGACTTTTTCGCGCAAGACCGAGCAAATGCAGCTCTGCATCGCTTATCCGGGCGTTGCCATCGGCAACAAACAGACGGCTGTGATGTCGCTTTTTAATTCGGCGGCGGGCGGCGCGGCTTCGAGCCGGTTATTCCGCCGTCTGCGGGAGGATTTGGGGCTCGCCTATTCGATTTACAGCTATTTTACGGCGCATCTCGGCGGCGGTGTGTTCACAATTTCCGCTGGAATTTCGCCCTCCGCCAAAAAAAAGGCGCTTACCGAGATCGATAACGTATTAAAAGGGCTGATGGACGGCATTTTACCCGAGGAACTGGAACGCGCCAAAAATCAGGCAAGCGCGGGGCTTGCGATGGGCTATGAAAACTCGTATAATCTGGCTATGGACATGGGCAGGCGTGAAACCCTCGGTCTGCCGCAGCGCACCGAGAAAAAATCGCAGGAACTGATCGCCTCGGTGACCCTTGAAGCGGTGCGTGACCTGGCGCAGCAGACGTTAAAAAACAAGCCCGTAACCTGTTTTGCGGGTAAATTGAAGTAAAGAGATCGTATTGTTTTATGTGAAAGGATGACCTGATATATGGCCGTCGACCCGAAATTTATCCGGAATTTTTGCATTATCGCCCACATCGACCACGGGAAAAGTACCCTTGCCGACCGCATTTTGGAACACGCCAACGCGGTGAGCATTCGGGAGAAGACCGATCAGATTTTAGACAATATGGACATCGAGCGCGAGCGCGGCATTACCATCAAGGCGCGCGCCGTCAATATGAGTTACACTTGCGACGGTCAGCAATATGAATTCAACCTGATCGACACCCCGGGGCATGTCGACTTCAACTACGAGGTCAGCCGGTCGCTGGCCGCCTGTGAAGGCGCGGTATTGGTTGTCGACGCCACCCAAGGGGTCGAGGCGCAGACGCTTGCCAACACCTATTTAGCGGTCGATCATCAACTTGAGATTATGCCGGTGATCAATAAAATCGACCTGCCGTCGGCAAGACCGCAGGAGGCGATTGAGGAGATTGAAAACATCATCGGAATCCCCGCTCAGGACGCGCCGCAGGTCTCCGCGAAAAACGATATCAATATCGACGATGTGATGCGGCAGATTGTGCACCGTTGCCCGCCGCCCAAAGCAGACCGCGAAGCGCCGCTGCAGGCGTTGATTTTCGATTCATTTTATGACGCGTATAAAGGCGTTATTATTTATGTGCGCGTGTTCGGCGGTCGTGTCAAGATCGGCGATACCATTAAAATGATGGCAGTGGGCACCGAATTTAACGTGACCGAAGTCGGCGTCATGCTTCCGACCAGACCCCAGCCGACACCGACGCTGGAGGCCGGCGAGGTCGGTTACATAACCGCCTCAATTAAAACCGTGCGTGATGTCGCCGTCGGCGATACCGTGACAAGCACCGAACGTCCGGCCAAAGAGGCGCTGCCGGGTTATAAAAAAGTGCAGTCGATGGTGTTTTGCGGCATCTATCCCGCAGACGGCGCGCGCTACGGCGATCTGCGTGACGCGTTGGAAAAACTGCAATTAAACGATGCGGCGCTGTTTTTTGAGCCGGAGACCTCCAAGGCGCTCGGATTCGGGTTCCGCTGCGGATTTTTAGGGCTTTTACACATGGAGATCATCCAAGAGCGGTTGGAACGCGAGTTCGATATGGATTTGATCACAACCGCGCCGAGCGTGGTTTATAAGCTGACGCTGAACGATAAGACCGTAAAATACATCGACAACCCGACCAATTACCCCGATCCTTCTGTGATCGTAAAGGCAGAAGAGCCGATTGTCGACGCGCACATCTTTTCGCCGTCGGACTATGTGGGCAGCATTATGGAATTGGCGCAGGATCGGCGCGGTATCTTTAAGGACATGCATTATTTAGACGCCACCCGTGTCAACATCCATTATGAGCTGCCGCTGAACGAGATTATCTATGACTTTTTCGACGCGTTAAAATCGCGTACCAAGGGGTATGCGTCGTTGGATTACGAGTTTAACGGCTACAAAGAAGCACAGCTGGTGAAGCTTGATATTCTTTTAAACGGTGAAATTGTCGACGCGCTGTCGTTCATCGTCAACGCCGAGCGGGTCAACGCCCGTTCGCGCCGGCTGGTCGAAAAGCTGCGCGACAACATCCCGCGCCAGATGTTTGAGGTGCCGGTACAGGCCGCCATCGGCGGAAAAATCATCGCCCGTGAGACCGTCAAGGCCATGCGCAAAGACGTTTTGGCCAAGTGCTACGGCGGCGATATCACCCGTAAAAAGAAGCTGCTCGAAAAACAGAAAGAGGGCAAAAAGAAGATGCGGCAATTGGGCAGCATCGAGGTTCCGCCCGAGGCGTTTATGAACGTGCTGAAGTTAGACGAGTAGGATTTGACACCGAATGAAAGGTGGCAAGGTACATGGACGAGCGGAAATTTCTTGACTTTTTATCTAAAATTGAAAAGCTGAAGTGTTATACCAGGCACAATTTTACGACCGCGGGACGCGCCGAGAGTGTGGCGGAGCACAGCTGGCGGCTTTCGACCATGGCCTATCTGTTGTCGGGCGAACTCGACGGTGTGGACACTGACAAGGTGATTAAGATGTGCCTTGTCCACGATTTCGGCGAGGCGATCACAGGCGATATCCCATCGTTTCAAAAGAGCAGCAAAGATATTGCGCATGAGGACGATGTGGTGTTGAAGCTTGTGGCGACGCTGCCGACTGAAAAGAAAGAAGAGATTGCAGGACTGTTCGATGAGATGGCAGACCGAAAGACCATCGAGGCCAAAGTCTGGCGGGCGCTGGATATGATGGAGGCCGTGATCTCGCACAACGAGGCCGACATCTCCACCTGGATTCCGATTGAATACGACTTGCAGCAGACCTACGGCATTGAGGAGTCCAAGTGCCACCGGGTATTAGAACAGCTGCGGGCGCAGGTGCTGGCTGACACACTCCGGAAAATAGAAACCGAGGGTAAACAATGACCGGACTTTATATCCACATTCCGTTTTGCCGTTCCAAGTGCAATTACTGCGATTTTTATTCGGTCAGGCCGGACGACGGCGTGGCCGAATCGTATATCCAAGCGGTTTTAAAAGCCGCTGAACCATATCAAAACGAAAAAATCGACACGGTCTATTTCGGCGGGGGCAATCCGCTTCTGCTCGGCGCACAAAATCTGTGCAAGCTGTATAACGGGCTTTGCGGGATATTTGCGCTCGAAAAAGACCGCGAAATTACCCTTGAAGCCAACCCCGAAGATATTACCGCAGAAGCGGCGAAAGCGTTGTTTGACGGCGGATTTAATCGGATATCCGTCGGGGTACAGTCACTCGATGACGAAGTTTTAAAAAAGCTCGGGCGGCGGCATAACGCAAAACAGGCGATAGCTGCGGTTGAGACGGCTTTTAAAGCGGGGTTTCGGCATATCTCGGCGGATTTGATGCTGTCGCTGCCCGACGCCACGCCGGAAAAAGACCGTGAGACGGCGCGGACGCTTAGCAATCTGCCGCTCGACCATGTGAGCGCGTATATGCTCAAAGTCGAGGAGGGCACGCCGTTTTACGGCATGAATTTAAATCTGCCGGACGAGGATTTTACCGCCGACAGTTATTTAGTGGTCTGCAAGACGCTTGAAGCAAACGGATTTGCGCAATATGAGATTTCAAATTTTGCAAAACCGGGCGGGAAAAGCCGCCACAATTTAAAATATTGGACACTGGAACCGTATATCGGGCTCGGACCTGCGGCACACAGTTTTTACGACGGCAAGCGGTTTTATTATCCGCGTGATCTGGCGGAGTTTTTGAAAAATCCGCAACAGACAGTGGCAGACGGGGAGGGCGGAAGCGCCGAGGAAAAAATCGCAATGGCGCTTCGTCTCTCGCAGGGAATTGCAACCGAAGAGTTGAAACAGTTGATCGGAAAAAAGGGAATTAAAAACCTAGAAAAGCCATTGCAGGACTGGGTCAAAAACGGACTTGCGGTTGAAAAAGACGAGCGGTTTGCGCTGACGGCAAAAGGATTTTTAGTCAGTAATCCCATCATTTCACGGATCATGTGTGAACTGTGATTGATTTGACAAAGCAAAAGCCGCATGATAAAATGGAAATATGATCTTTTTTAAAATTCTCGTTGACAATGCCGAGGCGTTGTGGTATAGTACTAAAAATATTTAGAAGGGGTGGGGGTTATGATCAATACCGACATCAACCAAAAATTCGTCAAACAGGGGCTGACGTTTGACGATGTGCTGCTCATTCCGGCCTATTCCGACGTTGTACCGACGGAGACAAAACTGTTTACCCGCCTGACCAAAAACATTCTGCTGAACACACCTTTGCTCAGCGCGGCGATGGATACGGTCACAGAGAGCGCGACCGCCATCGCAATGGCGCGCGAGGGCGGAATCGGAATCATCCATAAGAATATGCCTATCGAAATGCAGGCCGACGAAGTGGAACGGGTCAAACGATCCGAAAACGGTGTCATTAATGATCCGTTTTTCCTCTCGCCGGATCATTTTGTTTATGAGGCCGATCAGCTGATGGGCAAATTTAAAATCAGCGGTGTTCCGATTTGCGAAAACGGCAAACTGGTGGGCTTGATCACCAACCGCGACCTGCGGTTTTTATCCGATTTTGACGGCCGTATCCGCGAGGTGATGACGCCGGGAGACCGCCTGATCACCGCACCGGTCGGCACAAGTTTGGAGCAGGCCAAGGCGATTTTACAAAAATATAAAGTTGAAAAGTTACCGCTTGTGAACGACAAAGGCGAACTGAAAGGTCTTATTACGATCAAAGACATCGAAAAGGCGACCCGGTATCCGCATTCCGCACGCGATGCAAAAAGCCGGCTGCTGTGCGGCGGGGCGATCGGCGTGACCGACGATGTGCTTGATCGGGTGGCCGCGCTGCTCGAGGCAGGTGTAGATGCGCTGGTGCTTGATTCGGCGCACGGTCACAGCGCCAACATGATCAATTGTCTGAAAACCATTAAAAGAAATTATGCACAGGCGCAGATTATCGTCGGCAACATTGCGACCGGAGAAGGCGCAAAGGCGTTGATCGACGCAGGCGCGGATGCCGTCAAGGTGGGCATGGGTCCCGGATCTATTTGCACGACCCGCGTGGTAGCCGGTATCGGTGTACCCCAGATTACGGCGGTTTATGACGTGGCCTGCGTGGCATCAAAAGCCGGAATTCCGGTGATTGCCGACGGCGGCATCAAATATTCCGGTGATATTGTCAAGGCGCTTGCGGCGGGTGCGAATGCGGTCATGCTCGGCTCGTTGTTGGCCGGCTGCGAAGAGGCCCCGGGTGAGATGGAAATTTATCAAGGCCGCAGCTTTAAAGTCTATCGCGGCATGGGCAGTATGGCGGCGATGGAAAAAGGCAGCAAGGATCGCTACTTTCAGACGGGCAGCAAAAAACTCGTCCCCGAGGGCGTTGAAGGTCGTGTACCTTACAAGGGACCGATCTCGGAAACGGTTTATCAGCTGCTGGGCGGTCTGCGCTCCGGTATGGGTTATTGCGGCTGCCATGATATCCCCGAATTGCAGACCAAGTCGCGCTTTATGACCATTACCAATGCAGGACTCAAAGAGAGCCATCCGCATGACATCTATATCACCAAGGAAGCACCGAACTATACGGTCAGCCCACAATGAACCGGTTAACAGTTGGCAGTTAAAAGTGTACAGTGACACTTTACTATAACTCCCTGATGTATTGACAGAAAGGAAACAACATGAACGAATACAAACAGATCCCTTATCCCAAAATCGTGTCGGGCAAAGTCCGTGAGGTCTTTGATATCGGCGGTGGCGAACTGGTGATTGTCACAACGGACAGAATATCCTCGTTCGATGTGATATTGGACAGCCAAATCCCGAAAAAGGGGATTGCGCTGAACAAAATTTCGAATTTTTGGTTCGATTATACGAAAGATATCGTTTTGAATCATCTGGTGGAAACCGAACTTCAAAAACTTCCCGCGTCGTTTCAACACGGGGAATTTGAAGGCAGAACGATTAAAGTGAAAAAACTCAATATGCTGCCTTTTGAAATTATCGTGCGGGGCTATCTGTTCGGGAGCATGTGGAAAGCATACCAGTCCGGTGAGGATTTTTGCGGAATGAAGTTCACCGGAACGCATCAGCAGGCCGAAAAGCTGGACAAGCCGATCATCACGCCGTCCGCCAAAAGCAGCGAGGGGCATGATATCAACATCACATTGGAACAGCTGACGACGGAGATCGGAAAAGAGATGGCCGACAAAATCAGCGATGTCTCACTGCGGCTGTATGAAAAATGTTTTGATTATGCAATCAAACAGGGCATCATCATCGCAGACACGAAGTTTGAATTCGGGCTGGATCAATCCGGGAATTTGGTTTTAGCGGATGAGATTTTTACACCCGACTCCAGCCGGTTCTGGGATGCCTCCGCGTATCGCACCGGCGAGTCCCCGAAATCATTTGACAAGCAGTTTGTCCGGGACTGGCTGATTCAAAACAAGTTAGACGGTGTGACTCCGGCACCGTGCCTCCCGCAGAACATCATTGAGAAAACAGCGGGTCTTTATGCGGAGTGTTGCAAGAAATTGACCGGCGAAACGATTTAATAAAAGCGACTTATCCACAGTGAAATAAAGACAGGCGCCAACGGTTCCGAAAGGAGCCGTTTCTTTTTTTGTGGAGTATCGCACAACATTTAGGCCTGTTGTTATGTGTAGCGTAAAACCACTTTCAATTCAAGGCAGTATTAAAGAGGTTTTACCTAATTAGAACTACTTACCGTTTAATCTTGTGTTTGATTTTTAAATGGCTTCACTATACAGACAAAGAAAAAATTTTGCAATTGGAATAAAGCGTATTGACATATTTTTAAACATACTATATATTAGATTAATACATCGGATCGTATTTCGCTCAAAGGGGATTTGTTTTTATCTGATCTTTCAATAATTTTTTGTAGTCATTTACGTACAA
>CAZTDA010000003.1:0-20978 GCA_964612155.1 uncultured Eubacteriales bacterium
TCGCTTTCAAGGCCACGGGGAGCACGCCCATCACCTGGGAACTGGCTTTATCCGACGGTAAACCCGCACCGACGGGCGTCTCCATCGACGCTTCCTCCGGCCTGCTGAAAGCCGTTAAATCCGTCGCACCCGGGACTTATACCCTTGTCGTAAAAGCGGTCAACAGCGTGGGAAACGACCAACACCAATGCACCCTTGTCGTTGCACCGCTCACTCCGCCCGTAATGGAAAACAGGCGGGACGGATACAAGTTCTCCATGTCCCGCTTAACTGCCGATTATACGGTGCAGCTCAAAGCCACAGGCAGTTTGCCCATCGTCTGGTCGCTCGAAGCGGTAAACGCCCGCATCCCTGTCCCGGCTGAGGTCACCATCGATGCCTCCACGGGCGTGCTGCATGTCAAAGGCGGAACCGCGGACGGAATAAAAACAGGCGTCTACGATTTCATCGTAAAGGCGAGCAACGCCGTGGGCGCGGACACAAAAACCTGCAAGTTGGAAGTTACAGCCCCTCTTCTCTCTCGCAAGACCGCTTTACCTGGTTCCGGATTTAATTCAACCGCCGTACCTGTGCCGATTGCCAAAATCAATCCGGGCAATCAACCGGTTCAAACCGTTGTACCCGACTTGTTCGCCGGTCAAACCCCGCCGAACAACTTGACCATCCGCTGCGACGATCCAAAAGACGTCTATACCCTTGATCGGGAGACCGTAGACGGCGCAAATTTCATCCACTGGGACACATCCCTCACGATCACGCTTGCAACGGTGATGAATACTTCCTATCTGACGGGAACGAGTTTATCCGGCCAAAATAGGGCTTATATAAGCAAAACAATCATCATGAACGACAACACACCTGTCTGCGACCGATATCATTATTACGACCCGTCTGCCCCGACACTTCCGATCTCCGCCGAAGAATTGGAGAAGGTCAAGTCGAATCTGGAAAAGGCCATCAACGAGGAAATGGAGGCCTATAAAAACGGATATATTGTCGTACAACAAATCAATGCGGACGCCCTCGGTCTCATCAATCCCATCGACAGGCAGACCTCTGTGCTGGACTACGGAGCGCTCGTCGCCGAAATCAATAGCAAAAAAGGCGGCGCGTACTCGGTTGAGTTGAACTCGGAGACCGGAACGGTCGTCTCCGGCGCGTATTTTTCCGCGTTGAAAAGTAATTCGGGTGCGTCAATCACCTTCCGGCAGGAAGGCGCGGACATCAATTTTATCGGAAAAGATATTAAAACAGCTGACGAGCAAGACCTTCTGAACATCGGATACACCCATGCGACGCACGAAAAAACCCTGCTCGATCAAATCGGATCGGATTACAAGAGTTTTGCTTACGGTTTCCAACACCACGGTGCGCTCCCGGGCATGGCGACTTTCTCCGTCTCAACCACGCTTTCTGCAGGTGAAACGGTCAATGTCTATAAATTCGACGCAGGAGCCGGCTCGTTCACTCTCATCGCAAAAGGCATCACCGTCGGCGAAAAAGGCGTTGTCACCTATCAAAACAACACCATGTCCGAATATGTGATTACGACAAAGACCATTCCGAACGCTGAACTGGCAGCCGCTTCCGCAGACGGGTCATCCGATTCTTCTTTAAAGACAATTTTATGGATCACTTGTGCCTGCCTCGTGGTTGTTTTAATTGCAATCGCCCTTTGGGTCTTCCTTCGTACAAGAAAAAAAGCGCGGCAAATATAGTTATTTCAGATCAATTGTCCGTTTTTATACCGTACCGGCATTTTGTCGGTGCGGTTTCGTTACAAGTCCTTCCAACTCATGATAAACTGAAACACATCAAACAAACGGTTTTCGGAGGCATTCATGACAATCACCGATATTAAAAACCGCCTGCACGAGCCCGAAATACTTTCCGTTCTTGCCCTGAGCCAATATCGACCGACACCGGAAAAGCTCGCTTTGCGCGCCGCCGCCTATCAAGCCGATCCCGACGTCTTTGCATTTGCCTGTTTCGATCAGGATAAGCCCATCGGAACGATCGTTTTAAAAAACCGCGGTGGGGAATCTTTCGAAATCCTCGGCATCGCTGTCAATCCGGATAACCGGAAACAAGGAGTCGCTTCAAAATTAATCACCTATGCAGCCAAATCTCTTCACTGTACTCAAATCACCGCCGAAACCGATGACGACGCGGTCGGTTTTTATCGCAGTTACGGCTTTAAAATCATTTCTCTCGGCGAAAAATATCCCGGAACCATCCGCTATCTTTGCATTTTTAAACTATAACTTATTTCATTTCTTGCCTGATATTTAAAACCTGGTGGATAACCAATATAATATTATACTATATGTATATTTATATAGGGAATTCGATCACGTGCTCCATCGGATTGTACCAAAGTAAGACCTTCACTTTAACCTCGTTCTTGCGAGGTTTTCCCATAAACAAACGCTTTCTATCCGAACTCCGCATCAGATGCAAAGAAAACCACCGTCTGTTCGCTTACAATCAATGACGAGAGGAGGGGATCGCATGGACTGGCTGAAGGGCATGAACGCTGCTGTCGGTTATATCGAAGAGAACTTAGCCGAAACAATATCGTATGAAACGCTGTCGCGAATTTCCGGATGCTCGGCTTCCGAGTTTTCACGCATCTTCGCATTCATGGCGGGAATGCCTGTTTCAGAGTACATCCGCCGCAGAAGATTGTCGCAGGCGGTTTTCGATATTCAAAACAGCCGCGAAAAGATCATTGATATCGCTCTGAAATATTGCTATGAATCACCGAACGCTTTTACACGGGCTTTTCGGGAACTGCACGGCACAACGCCCTTGTCTGCGCGCAAGACGGGGATATCCTTAAAAACCTATCCGCCGATCACCTTCGCACTCACCATAAAAGGAGTGAACGAGATGAATTTCCGCATCGAAAAAACGGACAGCTTTCAAATTGTCGGCAAAAAGTGCGACGGGGGTTTTGACAAGTGGTTGAATTTCAACAAATCCGACCTGCCTTACCTCACTTCCGCCAGTCTGATCAAAGCACCCTTCTGGTATGTCGGGGGCTACTATTTAAATCGGCGCAACGAGGATTCCTGCATCATCGGCGCAAAACTCGAAGGCACAGCGCCCGAGAACATGGATGTCGAGACAATTGCGCCCGCCGCCTGGGCGGTGTTTTCGTTCGTGTTCAGACCGGGAGAGGATGCCGCAGGCGAGACCTATGCCCGTGTGTTGACCGAGTGGCTGCCCCAAAGCGGTTATACCCGAGACGAAACCGCCCCGTATCTTGAGGTATACGGATACGAAGCCAAATGTTTCGAAATCTGGGTACCTGTTTTGAAAAAGAACGGATAATTTCAAAAACAAACGCCGACCGAAAAAACCCGGTCGGCGTTTTGTTTTTATAAAAACTCCTACTCGCACAACTCCACAATAGCCTGCGCAAACATTTTTGCGCTCTTCACCAACTCGTCGATGATCGCGTACTCATTCGGCCCGTGGATGTGGTAATCGGCGCCGGGCATCTCACAACCGAACGCCACGCCGCCCTCGATGCTGTGAACGTAAGTCCCTCCGCCGATGGCAAGGCATTCCCCTTTATTCCCGGTGTGCTGCTCATAAACCTTAATAAGCGTCTTTACCAGCGGGCTGTCCGCGGGCGTGTGGTGCGCGGCTTTCATCTGCAGCGTATCCACTGTGAACCCGAACACCTCTAATTTTTTCGCCGCCGGGATCGAGACCGTCTCGGGGGTCGCGCAGATCGGGACGCGGCTGTCAAACTGAGCGGTAAACCCTTTCTCTCCGAGGTCGAGCACGCCGAAATTCAAGGTCAACGCGCCCGAGATATCGTCTTGCTGCGCAATACCGAGCGCTTTTCCGCAGGTGTCGCCGTGCGGAAATAACTTGTTGAACGCTTTGATCGCGCGGGTACTGCGGCTGTCGGCAAGCGGCAGCGAAGCGAGCATTTTGATCAGCGCAGTCTGAGCGTTGTTGCCCCGCTCGGGCATCGACGCATGCGCGCCTTCTCCGGTCACGGTGACCCGAAACACGGCGGACGATTCGGGTTTAATATCAAAACAAGCGCCGGTCTCTTCCCCGGCCTTTTCACAAGCATCTACCAAAATATCGAGCGGAATTTCGACCCGCGCCCAAGCCGTCTTCGGCACGATGTTGTTGGTCTTTCCGCCGACCAGTTTTAAAACGTGCGGCCCGGTAGTGCACGCTTCGCACGAGCAGCATGCATCCGATTCCCATTCCGCCAAAAATTTCGGTCCGTACGAGCCCTTTTCGATATTGATAACCGGGTATTCGGCATCAGGCGAAAACGACATCGGGGCGTATTCGTGCGACGCATAAAAGTGCTTGATATCCTCGCTGCCGGTCTCCTCGGAACTTCCGAGCACCAGACGGCAGTTGCCCGCCAGGTCGGGGCAGAATTTCTTGACAGCCGCAGCCGCATAGATCGCCGCAACCGCAGGCCCCTTGTCGTCGGACGAACCGCGTCCGAAAATCTTGCCGTCTTTGATCACGGTCTTAAACGGGTCGGTGTCCCAACCGGTTCCGGCCTCGACGATGTCCAAATGTGCTAAAATATCGAGCTTTACCGACTTGTCGTTGATTTGTGCGGACAGCGCGTAATTTTCATGGTTTTGCGCCGAAATCCCAATCCTGCGGCAGATTTCCTCGGCCTTGCCGAGTGCCGCTGCCGGGATATCCCCGAACGGCTTTCCGGGCATGGCCTCGCCACGCACGCTGTTAAAAGCAATCAAATCGCAGATATCAGCGACCATATTGTCTCGGTTTTCATCTAAAAACGCATTGATTTTTTGTAAAACCTGTCTCATAAAAATCTCCTTTCCGATGCCTATGTTTCCTATATTCTACCGCACATGAAAACGAATATCAACTCATGCCGGGCCGTATCCGATTTTGACCGCTAAGAGCAACAACCCCACGCAGGCAGCCACCGTGGCAAGCGTCAGCTTCCAACCCCATTTCACCCATTTCCCATAAGAGACATTGACTAACCCGAGCACGATCAGCAGTGCGGCATTCGTCGGGAAAAACATATTCGTAAACCCGTCGGCAAAGCAATAACTCTGCACCAGCGTCTGTCGGGTCAACCCCAGCAGCGACGCAAACGGAACTACCAGCGGAATGACGATAAACGCCTTTGCCGATGCGCTGCTGATAAAAAACTCCAGTACCAGCACAAAGCCGAACACCATTAAAATCGCCTGATATTTGCCCACACCGCTCATCAACCCGTAGGCCTCATGCAAAATCGTATCCATCACGCCGCCCGCAAGCACAATCTGTTTGGCTGCCATCGCCATCACAATCAACAGCGCGCCCGGTGCCATGGCTAACATCCCTTTACCGAAATCCTTAAATAATCCTTTTTCCGCGTACTTTGAGACCTTGCCCGCTACCAGTCCACCGGCGGTCAGCAGCACCACCATCACCGGCATCGTGTAATCGGTCAAAGTACCGTTTCCGTTATAAAGCAGAATCAACGAAATCGTAATGTACAAAAAAATCAACCCGAACGCCCCGATAAAAACCCACATCGCCTTTTTAAGCCCGCGGTTTTCTGTCGTACCGTCGTTTTCGTCATAACGGTACTTCTCCCGCAGATACTTGTCCGATTCCCAGCACAGAGATTTCTGCGGATTTTTGTCAATCTTTTTCGCGTAAAGCACTAAAAACGTGACGAGAATTCCGTAAAAAAGCAAAAATGCGCCGATCCGGAACAGCAGTCCCGAAAAGATCGGAAGCCCCGCCAACTTTTGCGCCACTAAAATGCTGAAGGGATTAAACGTACCGACTGAAAAACCGTATCCGACCGCCAAAATGCTCATCCCGAGTCCGACAAATGAGTCCCAGCCGAGCGCGAGTGACAGCCCGACCACAATCGGAACCAGCGGTGCAAATTCCTCAAAAATCCCCATGGTCGAGCCGATCGCCATGCAGCAAAGCGTCATCGCCGCCAAAAGCACATATTTGCGGTTTCGCATTTTTTTTGTGACCGAGACCAGCATATAACGCATCACGCCGCTCTTGTCCAACACCAGAAATGTCCCCCCGATAAAAACGAGAAACAAAATGATCATGATCGCCATCATGCCGTCGCTTCCGACAAGCACCTCAAACGGCGCGGTAAACCACCGCCACACCGGCAGTTTCGCACCCTCGGTGATCGTGTACGACTCCGGCACAATCTCTTCATATCCGCCGACCATCACGCGCTCATAACTGCCCTGCGGCAGCACAAGGGTTAAAATACCGGCGCAGATCATCACCGCAAGCAGTACGCAAACCGTGCTGATAAACGTGCGTTTTCCGATTCTAATTCCGTTTTGTTGTTTTTCCGACTGTTCCATCCGCATCCCGCTTTCCTAAAATATGATACTCATAGAGTTGCTCACCGAAAATCGACCACTTGACACATTCCAACAAATTGTCCGGCTCAAAATAGTAAAACTGCCCCTGATAATAGGTCTCAAAATCGCACTCAGCCCCGTATAAAAGCGCTTTTAACATAGATAACGGAATGTCTAATTGAAAAGCGTTGCCGTCCCGTGTGCCCTTGTAGTTTAACCCTTTTAAATCGAGTGTCGCCATCCCCTCGCCGACCACCGAAAACGGCTCTCGTTTAAAACGCGGCTGCCGTAACACCACATGCCCGCTCATCTTTGCCTCCGGATCGCGACAGATTCGCAAAAACTCATGTTCGCGCTGTAACTTGTACCAGTCCCCGATCGAGTGTGGAATCACGCTCTTGTCTGATTCGGGCAAGAGCTCATAAAATGCGTTTAATGTCGCCGTGTTGCCGCACTTTTCGCAATAAATCCGGTTGCCCGCCGTTTTCATCGAAAACTCCGCGCCGCACTTGGGACACAGATATAAAATCCGGTGCAGCCCTTCTGCGATAGCCGCATGCCGATACGCTTTTCGCCGCGTTTTTTGCATTTTGCATTCGTCATAATCAAGCGCTTTTTCTAACCGCTTGAGCGCTGTTTGCTCGTCAATCTGTTCCAGTTCTCTGGCTTCAAACAGCGGCTCGGCCTTGACATAGACCGGCCCTTTGCGCATTTCCTGTGACCACTTGGGACGGATAAAATAGCTGCCTTCGATGTGCACATTTATCACTTGCACGCCGAGCTTTTTCATCAGCTTGAGCGCTGACGAATGAAAGTTTTCCATCCGTCCGTCCGGCGAGAGCCGCCCCTCCGGAAAAATCCCCACGCAGCCGCCCTTTTTAATCACGGTCATCGCAGCGCGTACGGTCTGCGGATCGGGCGAAAACAAGTCCTTCGGAATCGCGCCCAACCCCCGCAGCAACAGCGCTAGCCCTTTGTAGTAATAGTAATAGCGGGTCATGATCATGTTAATTCGGTGCGGACGCAGCGCTTTCGCCATTAACACCCAGTCAAAAAAACTGGGATGGTTGCAAATCGCAACAAAGGGTGGTTTAAGATCCTTGATCGCCGTGTTGTCGCAGACGATTTTGGCCTTTTTAGCATAAAACGCGGTCGAACCTGCCGAGAGCACCGCATAAAGCGGCCTGTTCGGCAGGTGTATTTTCAGGGTCTTGCTCTTGTCTTTTTTCAATCCGCTCGTCCCTTATAATTTAATCGTGATCTCGTCTCCGTCGCGCGCAGCCAATTTTAAAAATCCGCCGTCACAAGTAAAGCTCTGCTGTCTTCCGCCGATGCTAACCTCTTTGGCGCAGTCGCAGCGCACCGAGAGATTGTACATCCGGATGCACATGCCCTCAAAGGAACCCGTGCGCGGCCCAAGCTTCAGCTTAATCATCTTCTGATCGGCTTGCACGGTAAATACCGTTTTGGCTTTATCTTGCGAGAGCGACAACCCGTCGTCCTCCCAAAGCGTGTATTCACTGATCTTATGCGGATAAATCTTTAAATTTAACACCGGCTCGTCGGCGCAAGAGGTAAATTGCCGTTCGGGCTGTGTGGGTATCACCGAACCGCCGCGAATAAACAACGGACCTCCCCGGTTTTCGGGTGTCGTCCCCTCGATCCACTGCCCACCGTCGTATTCTTTTCCACTCCAAAAATCAATCCAGACCTCGTTTCTCGGCAGCCAAACTTTGTCCGTAAACGCGCCGACCAACAGTTCGCTTCCGAACATGAACTGCGTAACGGTATTTTCAACTTCCTTGTCGGCAAATTCCATCGGCATTGCACGCACGACCGGCAGTCCTGTCAAATTCGATTCAATCGCAGTCGAATAGAGATACGGCATCAGCGCATAGCGGTTGCGGTCATAGAACGTGAAACACTCCTCGTTGTCGTCGCCCGCCCACCACGGCTGACGGAAACCCGACCAGCTGTTGAGTTGGCACCAGGCCGTGAAAAAGCAGTAATGCAGTGTCTGCGGCGAAAAGATGTCCATGTCGCAGGTGATGTTTGAAAGGCCGGATAGCCCGCAGTTTAACACCCAGACCATGGTCTTGTGTCCGCCGCCGCTGTCTCCGGTGGTTGTCGCGCCGTACTGTGCCGTGCCGGTATAGCCGCCGCAGAAATGGTGCATCGGTCTTTTTTGGGTATGCTCGCTGATGCCGTAATACATCTGCTTTTGATACAGCGTCTGCATCAGATTGTGCATCTCCGGCTCGCCGCGCCCGTTGGCATAAATACGCTGTTCGTTTGCGCCGTCCACGACCCGGCAGGGATCCATTTTAAAAGCCGAAGCCCCGTCGTTGACTAATTGACGCAGGTGAATATACCACGGCTCTATGCCGAAATCGGTCTCGTTGCCGGCGCGATTTTCCTCGTCGGCGGTAAAGTCGTATTGGCAACATAACCAAAGCGCCACTTTGAACCCGTAGCGTTTCAGCGCCGCCGTGAACATTTGATTGCTCGGTTTATCGTGCCGCATCCAGTCGGCAATATAAAACTTTTCGTTGTTCCACCGCTTGGTGGTCGAAAAGTCATATTCATTTTCCATCCAACCCGGTTCCAAGCTGATCATGTCGCAGGGCAGCTTTTTCTTTCGAAAATCCGCCGCGTTGCGCATCACCTCGAATTGATCGGCCTTATACTGGTCGATGAATGTGAGCCCGTAGGCCCATTTCGGCAGTAATGCCGGGCGACCCGTCAGCCGTGTGAACAGCCGCAGGTTTTCTTTCAGAGAATCGCCGCCGAAAATATAAAAATCGAGCTCACCGTCGGGCAAAAACCACCCGACTTCATGTTCATTTCGGTTGCAGACATCAATACCGTGCCAAAACGTCGAAGCACACAAAACGCCGATGTTTTCGCTCATCAAGAACGGAATCGGAACCTCGCAGGTAGCGTAGACAACCCGCTGCAAATAAGTCCTGCCGTTTAAAATCAAGTCCTCACAGTTGCCCGTACCGAGCCCGTAAAATTTTTCGCCGGGCAGCGCCGCCATCGTCATACATTTCGGGTCGTTTTCAAAATCGACTGTATTGATGGTGCGCTTTGCGTCATCGCCCAAAATGCGTTTGCTGTCGGGACGAAAGCGGTTGCACTTTTCGTTGTACCACTTGCTGTCGGCTTCGATATCTTTCGAAATTTCCATCCGGCGGCTTTTCCCGGCGTTTACAATCACCAGCTCCGTGCCGTCGAAAGCGACATCTAAGCGCCCGGCATGCACCCCGATCGCCGTTGTCTCACCCAATTGCTCCGGCACATTAAAAACGCCGTACCGCTCAAATAAAGACGGTTCAAACGCCGCCGATACGCGCACTCTGATGATATTTTCCGCATATACGCTCAATCGCAGTGTCTTGCCGCCCAGCGTGAAATCCTTGTAAATCAAAATTGTTCACCTCACCGTTGGAATGATACCAATCCTATCATACCCCGATTTGAAAATCAATGATATTACGACAAAAAACGACCTTTTTACCCGTTGCAAACTGCGGTTGCAAAACGCAACGTACATTCGTTTGATTTTAACTGCAAATCGTTATATGATAAACACGTAACGTTACGAAATAATTTTTAAGGAGAACAGCTCTTTTATGATTGATCCCGTTAAAACAGGAGACCTCATCTCAAAACTGCGCAAAGAACGCGACATCACCCAACTCGCGCTTTCGGCACAATTGAGAGTCACCCATCAGGCCGTTTCAAAATGGGAGACGGGCGGCGCCTTGCCGGATCCGGAAATGCTGCTGGCGCTTGCCAAACTCTTCAAGGTCAGCATCGAATCACTGCTGAACGGCGAAGTAAAAAGGACAAATACCGATGATATCAATGATGAAATCCCTGCAGACAAAATTGCCTATTCCGAAGTTATGGCCGATGTGGTCAAAACCACGGGCAATCTCTCGACCTTGACCGAGGCCTACCCCGAAATGCTCGGTAAAGACATCGCGGACTGCATTCAAACCTTGAATCTTCGGGAAGAAAAGTTATTCGTCTTGCTGTCGGGCGCAATGTCCTCCGCCGAACTGGCGCAGGTCATTAAAACCTTTAAAAGCGCCCCGTTGCTCATGGCGGTCAAAGATAAAATGACTCAAAATGATCTCCTCGACTGCGTGAAAACAATCCCTGTCACCGACTCCGAACAATTAAAACTGCTGCTTTCATAAGTAAATAAACAAAACAAAACCCGGAGGGAAAATCCCTCCGGGTCTTTTTGCCTAATTGTTATTTCGCGAACTCGATCGCCCGATTTTCGCGGATGACATGCACCTTGATTTGGCCGGGGTAATCCATCTCGTCTTCAATGCGCTTGACGATGTCGTGCGCCATTACGGTGATGATGTCGTCGTTGACAATATCGGGTTTGACCATGATGCGGATTTCGCGTCCCGCCTGCATGGCAAAGGATTTATCAACTCCCTCAAAGCTGTTGGCGATGTTCTCAAGCTGTTCAAGACGCTTGATATAGGTCTGAATGTTTTCGCGCCTTGCGCCCGGCCGTGCGGCAGAAACCGCGTCGGCTGCCGCGACCAGCACCGAGATGATGCCTGTCGGCTCGACGTCGCCGTGGTGGGACTCGATCGAGTTGATGACGATCTCGTTTTCGCGATACTTTTTGGCCAGTTCCGCGCCGATGGAGACATGCGACCCCTCGGTCTCGTGGTCAATGGCCTTACCGATGTCATGCAGCAAGCCCGCGCGGCGCGCCATAACCGGATCAACACCGATTTCGGCAGCCATAAGCCCTGCGATAAACGCGACTTCGGTGGAATGTTCGAGGGCGTTCTGCCCATAACTTGTGCGGTAACGCAGACGACCCAGCACTTTGACCAGATCGGGGTTGATGCCGTGAATGCCGACCGAGAGCGCGGCGCGTTCGCCGGCTTCCTTGATCGTGGCCTCGACTTCGTTGCGGGTCTTTTCGACGATCTCTTCAATGCGGGCAGGATGGATGCGTCCGTCGCAGACCAGTTTTTCAAGCGACTGACGTGCGATTTCACGGCGCACCGGATCAAAGGACGAAATCGTGATGGCTTCGGGCGTGTCGTCGATAATCAAGTCGACACCCGTCATGGTCTCGATGGTGCGTATGTTGCGTCCTTCGCGGCCGATAATACGGCCCTTCATCTCGTCATTGGGGAGCGGGACAACCGATACCGTAACCTCGGAGACATGTTCGGCGGCATAGCGTTGAATCGCGGTGGTCAGAATCTCCCTTGCGGCGGATGCGGATTCCTCTTTTAAATTGTTTTCATAGGCCTTCAGCCGCAGCGCTTTGTCGTGAACGAGTTCGGCGTCAACCAAATCCAACAGGTACTTTTTGGCCTGTTCGGTCGTGTAGCCCGCGATCTCTTCCAATAACTTCTGCTGATCCTGACGCAATTTTTCGGCCTCGGCATGTTTTTCCTCGACCTGCTTGATTTTAGCGTTCAGCGTCTCGTCTTTTTTGTCGACATTATCGAGCTTGCGGTCGAGGGTTTCTTCTTTTTGAAGCAGCCGCTGTTCGGCAAACTGGACTTCCTTACGGCGTTCTTTGAGTTCTTTGTCGGCTTCTGAACGGAGCTTGAATATCTCGTCCTTGGCCTCGATCATCATTTCTTTTTTACGGCTTTCGGCGTTGCGAAGGGCCTCATTCTGGAGTTTTGCGGCCTCTTTGTTGGCGTTGCGGATGATCTCGCCCGCCTTACTTTCGCTTTCGGCAATACGCATATTGGCCGCTTCCAAAGCAGCGGCCTTTTTGGCCTCTTCTTTTTTATGCTTACTCTCGCAGATCAGATATCCGACGAGAATCGCAAGTACAAGCACCACTACGCATATCACAATCGCCCAAATGGGCTGTTGGTCAAGCAATGCGCCGATCACGGCACTGAACAGTTTCAAAAACTGCACCTCCTGTATGTCAAACGCGCACTTTTGCGCTAAAAATCAGATGCGTAATTCAAGCACGCATAGAGCTTAGCGCCGAGAGCACGAATATTCTTACAAATTTTACACCGTCCTCACACAATTGTCAAGAGTCAAAGCGCGAGTTTTGAAAATTTCCAAAAATGACGAACGAGATAAACAGCGATAAAACGACTTAATTGATGATAAATTGTTTTATGAAAACATGTTTTAGATTATGCGACCAAAACCCTTGACATCCCATTTTGCCTGCACTATAATTACAAAGCTAAACGTAAGCCCCTTTTAGCCGGGGTTTTTGTAAAGGCGATATTATAACGGAGGAATCTGATTATGTCCACATTTATGCCAAAGGGCGACGAAATCGTCCGCGAGTGGTATGTGATAGATGCGGCCGGGAAACCCCTCGGCAGAATCGCAGCCCAAGCGGCTGTGATCCTGAACGGCAAGCACAAGGTCATTTTTACCCCTCATGTCGACTGCGGTGACAACATCATTATCATCAATGCCGCCAAAGCCGTTTTGACCGGCAACAAGCTCGAGAAAAAATATTACCGTTATCACACCGGCTACATCGGCCATCTCAAGTCCATCCAATACAAGACCATGATGGATAAAGATCCGGAAAAAGCCATGTATTTGGCGGTCAAGCGTATGCTTCCGGTCAATTCCATCGGCAGACAAAGTTTATCCCGTCTCAAGGTCTTTGCCGGCTCCGAGCACAATCACGAGGCGCAAAAACCCAAAATTCTCGCGTATCAGGATTAAGGAGGACATCTAAATGTACGATACAGTACCCTATTTTTACGGCACCGGCAGAAGAAAAACCTCGGTTGCCAGAGTCCGCCTCTATCCGGGTAGTGGCAACATCACCATCAACGATCGCACGATCGACGATTATTTCGGTCTGGATACCCTCAAGCTGTTGGTTCGCCAGCCGCTGGTGCTGACCGAGACCTCCGCCAAGTTCGACATCGTCTGCAATGTCGACGGCGGCGGCATCTCCGGCCAAGCGGGCGCCATCCGCCACGGCATTTCACGCGCACTGTTGAAGTATGACGAAACCCTGCGCATCACGCTGAAAAAAGCCGGATTCCTCACGCGTGACCCGAGAATGGTCGAGCGCAAAAAGTACGGTCTCAAAAAGGCCCGCCGCGCACCCCAGTTCTCAAAGAGATAACAACCAAATCGAATCCATCAAAAGAGGGGACTTTCGAGTCCCCTCTTTGTTTTATTCACTTCTTTTCATTGATCGGAAATCAACTCTCTGACAGCGGCAAGTTCGGGATCAATGCCGTTGAAATAATCCTCGAATGTGTGTTTTACGGTGATGTCCGGCTGTCCCGATGCAACCCCGGGCTCTTTCGTTTTTTGAATCCATCTGGTTGAACATCCGATATATATACCGCTGTTTTCAAGCGTCACGGCGGCCTTAACATCTCCGAAATGATTGACGCCGCCTCCCGTCGGTTTTCCGAGAACAGCCGTTGCATACGGCTGAAGGTCAACCATCGCCCAAATTCCGGATGAAAATGTCATTTCTCCGATTAAAACGTACGCTTTTCCGCCCGCATGAACGAAATCAGCGATAAAAGTCATAAGCGGATCAATCACATCAGAATTGCCGCCGGAATTATAGCGCAAATCGACTACAATGTTTTTATAGTTTTTTTCCGATTGTTTTTCATCAAGTTTAGCAACAAAATGGGTCATATTGTTATTCGCTGTGTTTTTACATACATTGTATTGCACAAACAGTAAATCGTCATATTCAATGTATCGGTAATACTCATTGGTGATACCGGTTTCAATTTCTTTGTATTCGTCATGCGTCAGCAGGGTGATATAATCCAGGTCATATGCTTCGGCATGCTGCATGGAGGTGAATAAAACCTCTTCGATTTTTCCGTCCTTTGATAGAGTCAGCGGAACCGCTTCGGTGTCGACGACGCCCGCCAGATACAGAATGTCCCAGTTATTGATGTATTTGGACATCTCATATTGCGTCCATGCGTCTGTCTCGGTTGAAATATAAGGCACTACCATCTTGGTGATTTGCTTTCGGTCAAACCCGTTTATTTGATCAATCCGACAGCCCAGATATGCCCCGTGCTCTTTGTCGATCTTGGTGATGTACCACCCGTCATCAAAACTCATTGCTTCAAACGTAAATTCTCGGCGATTACCGGTGTATAATCTACCGAGAGATGCAGCGGTATGCGCATCGCCGATCAATGCCACCAACTTTAAAATTTCATATTCAAACTGCGTACGCGTCATGCCGTCGAGACGGCTCTTCACTTTTTCGAGTTCGGAGTGAAATGTTACTTTTGAAATACTGTGCCAGGCGTTCACATGATTTTCAGCCAGCCATGCTTCGAGAAAATCAAGGTCTTGCCGCATTTGCTCAACCGTCAGCGGGTTGTCGGTGTCGTATTGTGTTGGAGGCAACATTTTTACAGCCGCCGCTTCGCATCCTATCGAAAGCAACAGCAAGAACACAATCATCACCGCTAAGATTTTCCCGGTTTCCCTTTTCATAAACTTCTCTCCCCATTGTTCTGTTTCATCGATATCATTCTTATACACTATACCAAATTAATCTCAAAAGGGTTGATTTCCACGCGAACGGCATTTAAAAAGCGCGAACGGCATTTAAAAAGCGCGAATGGCATCGAATTACCCACAAATTGACTAAATTTTAAATTGCTTGTGTTCCTATCTGTTATAGAATTATCTCCAAAATCTGTGTATTAGAAATAATAATACAGATATATCATAATTTCCACTTCCTGTAAACTATTTATAAAAATAATCCTTTGTCATGGTTTTGAACAAAAGCAAACACCCGCGGCTTTCACCGCGGGCGTTAAGGTTACGGATTATAGAAAATCCACTTGGGCGGGCGAATACGATTCGCCTCTACATTACCGGGGATTTTTAATTTGTGCCTGGGCTGCCGCAAGACGTGCGATCGGCACGCGGAACGGCGAGCAGGAGACATAGTTCAAACCGGTTCTGTGACAGAATTCGACCGAGCTCGGGTCGCCGCCGTGTTCGCCGCAGATGCCCAGTTTGATGGTCGGGCGGGTCTGCTTGCCGAGTTTGACGGCCATTTCAACCAGTTTGCCGACGCCGTTTTGGTCAAGGCGCGCAAACGGATCGGACTCGTAAATCTTCTTGGCGTAATAAGCGTCGAGGAATTTTCCGGCGTCATCACGCGAGAACCCAAAGGTCATCTGGGTCAGATCGTTTGTGCCGAAGGAGAAGAACTCGGCTTCCTTGGCAATCTCATCGGCGGTGACGGCCGCTCTCGGGATTTCGATCATCGTACCGACCGAATATTTCATATCGACGCCGGAGTCCTTGATCAGCTTGTCCGCAATCTCGACAACAATCTTTTTCACGAATGCCAGTTCCTTGACATCGCCCACCAGCGGGATCATGATCTCGGGCACCAGTTTCCATTCGGGATGGCGCTTTTGAACGTTGATGGCGGCCTCGATGACGGCTCTGGTCTGCATTTCGGCGATTTCGGGGTACGAGACGGCCAAACGGCAGCCGCGGTGACCCATCATCGGGTTGAATTCATGCAGGTCGCAGATGATCTGCTTGAGATCGCAGACGGTCAGGTCAAGTTCTTTTGCCAGCGCTTCGATGTCTTTTTCTTCGGTGGGCAAAAATTCGTGCAGCGGCGGGTCGAGGTAACGGATGGTCACCGGATAGCTCTGCATGGCTTCGTAGATGCCTTCAAAGTCGCTGCGCTGCATCGGAAGCAGCTTTTCAAGCGCTTTTCTGCGCTGTTCTTCGGTCTTGGCAACGATCATCTCACGCATGGCTTTAATGCGGTCGCCCTCAAAGAACATGTGCTCGGTACGGCAAAGGCCGATGCCCTCTGCGCCGAACTTGACGGCCTGTGCGGCGTCACGCGGGGTGTCGGCATTGGTGCGGACCTTGAGCTTGCGAATCGCATCCGCCCAAGCCATAAAGGTTGAAAAGTCGCCCGTGATTCCGGCTTCGACGGTCGGGATGGCTTCGCCGTAGACGTTGCCGGTTGTGCCGTCGAGGGAGATGTAATCACCCTCATGATAAATGGTTTTACCGTCGACCGTAAAGGTCTTGGCGTGTTCGTCAATTTTAATTTCGCCGCAGCCCGCGACACAGCAAGTGCCCATGCCTCTTGCGACAACTGCCGCGTGGGAGGTTCTGCCGCCGCGCACGGTCAAAATACCCTGCGACGACGCCATGCCCTCGATATCCTCCGGAGAGGTTTCGAGGCGGACAAGAACGACTTTATTACCGGCGGCATGCGCTTTGATTGCATCCTCGGCGGTAAAGCAGACCATTCCGCAGGCGGCGCCCGGAGAGGCGTTGAGTCCGGCGGCAATCGGCTTGGCTTTATTCAGCGCGGCGGTATCAAACTGCGGATGCAGCAGTGCGTCGAGCTGTTTGGGGTCAACTTTCATCACGGCTTCTTCCTTGGTCAGCATCCCCTCGGCGACGAGGTCGACGGCGACTTTTAAAGCGGCGACGGCGGTGCGTTTGCCGTTACGGGTCTGAAGCATATAAAGCTTGCTGTTTTCGATGGTGAACTCCATGTCCTGCATATCGCGGTAGTGCTTTTCAAGCTTGTCCGCGATGGCGACGAACTGGTCATAGGCGGCGGGCATAACCTCTTTGAGCTGATCGATGGTCTGCGGGGTACGGATACCTGCGACGACATCTTCGCCCTGCGCGTTCATCAAAAATTCACCATAGAGTTTCTTTTCACCGGTAGCCGGATTTCGCGTGAACGCGACGCCGGTGCCGGAGGTAACACCCATGTTGCCGAACACCATCGACTGTACGTTGACGGCGGTGCCCCAGGAGTAGGGGATTTCGTTTTCTTTGCGGTAATAGATGGCGCGGGGGTTGTCCCAGGAGCGGAACACGGCCTTGACAGCCTCCATCAGTTGAACTTTGGGGTCGGACGGAAAATCCGAACCGCGTTTTTCTTTGTAATAGGCCTTGAACAGCACGACAAGTTCTTTCATGTCGTCTTCGGTCAAGTCGAGGTCTTGCGTGATGCCGCGTTTTTCTTTGACTTTGTCAATGATCTTTTCAAAGTCCTTTTTCGAAAGCTCCATAACGACGTCGGAGAACATTTGAATAAAGCGGCGATAGCTGTCGTAAGCGAAACGCGGATTGCCGGTCAGCGCAGCAAGTCCCACAACGACATCGTCGTTCAAACCGAGATTTAAAATGGTATCCATCATGCCGGGCATCGAGGCGCGGGCACCGGAGCGCACGGACACGAGCAGCGGGTTTTTGGAATCGCCGAACTTCTTGCCGCAGATGTTTTCCATTGTGGCCAGATATTCGTAAATTTCTTTTTCGATTTCCGGGGCAATCTTCTTGCCGTCTTCATAATACTTCGTACAGGCCTCGGTGGTGATTGTAAAGCCCTGTGGTACGGGCATGCCGAGGTTTGTCATCTCCGCGAGGTTAGCGCCTTTTCCGCCCAAAAGCTCGCGCAGTTTTCCGCTCCCTTCAGAGAACAGATAGACAAATTTTTGACTCATTCTTTTACCTCCATAGTTGTTGACTCATAACGGTCAAATAGACAACCGTATTATTATACCAGTTTATTTGCCTTTTGAAAAGTGGTTTAGAAAATTTTATACCAAATCGATGTAAAATTGCGGTTTTATCTTGTTTTCAAGCCGAAAATCAATAAAAATTCTACATCGTGCAGTATTCGATTTACTCCCCTTTCACAATCATTCTTAACACTAAATTCAAACTTTAACAGCGAAAGAGCGACGTCATAAAATGGCGTCGCCCTTAACTGCTTTATCTTACTTTTTTCTCGCCCAAATGGTGGCTTTGCAATAACCCTCGACGGGATCGGGAACGAGTTCGTCGGTGTACCCTTTATAGGTGCGTTCGATGGTGAGTCCCGCGTCTTCAATCCAATCCCAGATTTGTCTCTGCGTCGGAATGTGCTTGTGGCAACCGCCTTTTGGGTAGATGAAGGTCTCGCCGTTGTTGGTTGTCAGCTCCCAGTGTCCCGCACCATCACAGATGCGGGTGACGGGGTCGAAGACACTACCGTAGCCGACGGTCTTTCCGGTGGTGCCGAACTCGTCGGTTCCCTGGAAATAGCTGCTCTGCTTTAAGCGGTTGAAGATGGCTTCGGGATTGCCGTGGAGATCAAAGTCCATCAGCAGATGCCCACCCTGTCTCAGCGCCGAAGCGGCCTTTTTAATAAAAGTCGCCTGTGCCTCGGCATAATCCGTCTCGGATTCGATGTTAATGAGAACATTGCCGGCCATGATTACGACATCGTAATCCCGGCCCCAGTCGGCGGTGACCGCGTCGGCGCAAAAACAGCGGATGTTGGGAAGTCCGCGCATACGCGCATAACACCGCATCAGCATGTATTCGTCGACATCGAAGCCGGTCACGTCGTGCCCCGCCTGTGCAAGCGGAACGCTGATGCGTCCGCCGCCGCAAGCCGCCTCGAGAATTCGCTGAGGCGTTCCGTCGGTCTGCTCTTTCAAGACCTTGAGAAAGAATTCGACGTCGTTGGTTTGGTTCTCAAATTGTTCATAAACGCTGGCATACCAGTGTCTTGCAATAAAATTGCGATTCAATATGGTTTCCTCCTGCTAAATTTAAGTCGGGAGGAAAGGGCAAATAATTTGCCCTTATCGCACTGCCTTCCCCCCGGAATTTTTGGCAGTTTTCATCATGTACATCATAATTAACACCCTTTCTGTATATGATCAGAGCTGTCGCACGGCAGGCCTGCAAACATGCGACAACGCCATTATAAAACCATTTTATGGTTATGTCAAGTATTGGAATCATCTTAAAATTCATTTAATGGTGTCCATTTTACTCTAAGGCAAGCATAAAACCTTAACTTTTCATTATCGCTTCATATGAGACTAATATAAAATTATTAAACCGGCCCGAAACGCGAGCCGGTTAATGTAAAAACTTGTTTTCAATCAAAACATCCGGTTCGAATCAATTCGCAAAATTCCTCCGCCAACCGTGGGTCAAACTGCGTTCCGGCATTTTCCGCAATCTCTTTGATGCTCTCGTCGATGGTCAGTCCCTTACGATACGGGCGATCGGAACGCATTGCATCATAACTGTCGGCAAGTGCAATCATACGCGCACCGAATGGGATTTCTTCACCGCACAGCCCGTCGGGATAGCCCATCCCGTCATACCGCTCGTGATGACAGCGGATAAACGGTGCAATCCGACTGCCGGGGTCGATTTTAGTGATCAGATTCGCTGAAATCACCGGGTGCTGTTGAATTAAAAAAACCTCTTCCTCATCCAATTTTCCGGGTTTTAACAAGATCTGCTCCGGGATACAGACCTTGCCGATATCATGCAGTTTTGCAGCGAATTCAATGTCATAATACCCGTTGTCAAGTCCGAACAAGTGTTCATAAAAAGACATCGCATAACGGGTCACGCGTTTGGTGTGGCCGTTGGTATAGACATCTTTTGCCTCCATCACATCGCTCAGCATCTCCATGGCCGAACTGATCGTATGTTGATATTGCGCCTGTAAATTGCTGATGGCGATTTCTCTGATTCTGGCCTCTTGTACGCGCTTTTCTTCCAACTCACGCTCTTTTGTCACATCTCTTGAAATAACCGCAAAACCCTGAATCGTATTCTGCTCATCCATCAGAGGCATATAGGCGGTCTGATACAGCTTGTGATTGTTTTGATCGGTCACCATGCGATGAAAATTTGAGGTTGGATTTTTCGTGATATGTTCCATCACACGGGCGACTTTATCTCGGTTCTCCTCCAAATGGCAATTCAAAATATTCTGTCCGATCCGCTCGTCTTTTGTGATATCCCGAATGACTTCGGCGGCGGGGTTGACATACACAATATCCCCTGCCCGATCGCATAAAATCACCCCGTCCGGCAGATTTTTCAGCAATGTTTCAAACATTTTATTTAAGTCATCCTGATCCATTTTTTCATCTCCGTGATTGTTATAAATAAAAACTATCTTTAACGGCGCGTGATTTATATGAATTCTTTAAGTAATCATTTATATCATAAAGACCTCTGCCTGTTTATCATCAGCCCCCGAATCCTCCTCTTTATAACTCCTCCAAAGAGACCTCGTTTATCACCGACGGGTTTATGGTGCCGTTTAAAATCAAATCTTCGGGCTCGAATCATCCCGCAGAATTTCTCCGCCAGTAACGGATCGAATTGTGACCCTGCATTTGCGGTAATTTCGCGGATGCTCTCGTCAATGGTCATCCCCTTGCGAAACGGACGGTCAGAACGCATCGCATCATAACTGTCCGCGATTGCAATCATGCGCGCGCCGACGGGAATCTCTTCACCGCACAGCCCGTCGGGATAACCCATCCCGTCATAACGCTCATGATGACTGCGGATGTATTTCGCAATACGGCTGTCAGGGTCTAATTTTGCCACCAGATTTGCCGAAATAACCGGATGACTCTCAATCATCTGCATCTCACTCCGATCCAGCTTTCCGGGTTTTTGAATAATGTAATCGGAAATAAAGCCCTTGCCGATGTCGTATGTTTTTGCCGCCGCCTCGATATCCTCATACCCTTTATCCGTTTGATACAAACTTTTATATAAACGAACGACATATTTGGCGAC
>CAZTDA010000004.1:0-20146 GCA_964612155.1 uncultured Eubacteriales bacterium
CATGCGGTTTACGGGCTTTTTGATTTTGTAGAATCAGGCAATCCTCATTATAGTAAAACCACTTTAAAGTCAAGGCAAATTAAAGTGGTTTTACTATATAACAATCATATTCGGCAACCGCCTTGTCAAATGACGTGTTTACCTTACCTAAACCGGTTTATAAATTGCGTTTGAGGCAAATGGCGGTGGCCATGTCTCTCACCTTTTCATAGGTGCTTTGCCGGGCTTTGCAGATGGAAGGTTTAAAGCGTTCTTCATAACGGTTATCCATAAAGTTCAGAGCGTTCACCTGCCATTTCCACAGCTCGTCCGGTGTCAGATAAAAGAACTTTGGCTGAATTTTCTCACGATAAAACTGCTCGTCTGTCTCTAAAATATTTTCTGCGGCCAGCGCATCCGAAACCTCTGTCAACATAGGAAATTCTTCGTTACCCTCCCATTTGTTTTTGTTCATCGGGCAAACATCCTGACAAGTATCACACCCGTAAATCCAATCGCCGAACTGTGCGGCCAGCGGCTCTTTGGGAAGGTCTCTCCCGCCAAAGGTCGTCAGAAAAGACACGCATTTGAGAGGATTCATGGTATAGGCACCGCATAGCGATGCGGTCGGGCAGGCCTTGATACAGCGGTCGCAGTCCGGGGGGCAGGGAGGAAGCTTCGGCGTTTCAATCAGCTCTGTTTCACGGTCAATCAAGAACGCTTCAAGGTTTAACCACGATCCGGATTCGGTATAAAAAAAGTTATTGCGTCGTATAATGCCGAGCCCGGCCTGCAGGGCAGCCCAGCGAAGTCCGACAATACCGAACTTCCGGTTGGCGGCAGTCCGCATTCCAAGTTGCTGCATATATTTTTCTAGTGTAGCGCTGTTTTGATGTTCTATGGTATTTTCATCGATACGTGTATCCATCAAATACTTTTTGCCGATATGTCCGCGTACGGATTCCGGTATTCTGTATTTGGAATAAGGCACGGTCAGCACCACAATTGATTTTGCCCAGGGAAATTCCTCTTTGAATTTGACAAGGCGCTGCTGACCCTGATAAAACCTGCCTGATTGCGGAACCTTTTGGATCCTTTCGCCTAGCTTTTCCTCAAAGCCCGCCATGGTTTCGACGGGAATGATGCCGCATTTTTCATAGCCCAATTCAAGGGCCTTTTTGTGTATCAGTTTTGCAATTGAGTCCATATTATTTTATCTCCTGCCTTTCTGTAATAAATTTCGATTAAAGCACCGCAAGATAAGACACCTCCGGGTGCTGGTCGTTTTTAATTTCAATCAGCCGCAATATTGATCAAAACTCATATTCAAAAAAGGCGCGCCCGGTTGTGAAATCAAACAGCGTTTTGCCGTTTTCTTTGAAGGTATAATGCGCGGTGCAGGAGATGCTTTAGCGTATCAGCCGTTTCATGCTGCCCCGAACAGGCGCATACAGCGGATTGTTCTGCTTTTTGAGCAGGGTGGCGGTCAGCTTCAATTTCCCTTGAGACACGGCAATTTCCCCATTGCCGATGTGCGTCACTTTTGCGCCCAGATAAGTGGCGATCCGATATTCCTTCCCGCGCCAAAAAACGATCCCGATAATCCCCGTAAAATGAATCGCACCCAGCGGAATCTTGGCTACAGACAGCATCACACTGCCGGGGGTTTCATCAACAAAGTTGTATTGCGTCCACGCATAGGCCTCGGGAAACGAACGGCCTCTGTCGCCCTCGATATAGCCCACATCGTTTAAAAAGCGATATTCAACGTCGTTGATGGTCAGCGCTCCGCTCACCGTGTGGGTCATGTTGAACACGCTGTGGCGGCACTCCATCAACGGCACATAGCGAAACGGGCCCATAATGTCATACCGAATCGGTGACAGCGTTCCGAATGTCAAGCTGCCGCAAACCGTGATTTCATCTGTTTTGATGTCAAGGGTCAGCCCTCTCTCGGAGAAAAGGTTGTCCCCGATTTTCACCTGCAGCGTATTTTTGCGGCAAGAGAACTGTTCGTATAAAAACCCGATATTCCATGCGCCGGTATCGGTGATGATCTTCGATATGAATTGCGGGAATTACGGCAACGGTTCCTTCTTTGTTCTGCGCTTTAACATACCACCCTTTAAAATTTGCTTCATCCCGTCTCCTTTCATTCTATTCCAAAAACTTCTGTTTTCAGCGTTCGAAAGAATCTCGTTAAAATGCAGTCGTTTATAACTCACCGCCGCAAAGAGATTTGTCTTATTAGAAGCACGAAACATATTTACATATCCAAAAAGATTTTACTTTTCAGGGAAACTTAACTGTTAGTTCAATTGTTCGGCGTCGGACGTTTTTTCATGGATAGAGAGATTCTCTTTTTTGCAAGGTCCACCGAAAGCACGTACACTTTTACGATGTCTCCTACCTTGACCACTTCCGACGGGTGCTTGATAAAACGGTCGGTGATCTCGGAAATGTGAACCAGACCGTCTTGATGGACGGCAATATCCACAAAAACCCCGAAATCAATGACATTCCTGACCGTTCCCGTCAACTCCATACCGGGCATAAGGTCTTCCATGCTTAAAATATCGCTTCTGAGAAGCGGGGGAGGCAGCTCGTCACGGATATCGCGGCCCGGCTTCATTAATTCGACGAGGATGTCACGCAGGGTCGGGATACCGATGCCCACCGCCTGCGCCACTTTGGATTCGCCCGTTTCTTTGATCAGAGCAGGGAGCGATTGAATTTTTTCAGAGGTGAGGTCGGAAACCGTCATCCCGAACTGGCTCAGCATCATTTTTGTGGCTTCATACGATTCCGGGTGAACGGAAGTATTATCAAGAATGTTTTTAGCGCCCGGTATGCGCAAAAAGCCCGCGGCTTGCTCGAATGCTTTAGGGCCGAGTTTCGGCACCTTTTTCAGCGCTGAGCGAGCGGTAAAGGGGCCGTTTTCATCCCGAAACGCCACCACATTGGAAGCGACTGTGGCGCCGAGACCCGAGACATAGGTGAGCAGCGAGGTTGAGGCGGTGTTCAAATCCACGCCGACGCTGTTGACGCAGTCCTCCACAACGCCCGTGAGCTCGCTATCCAACCGGGCGGGGGGCATATCATGCTGGTACTGCCCTACCCCGATGGATTTGGGGTCAATCTTGACAAGCTCTGCAAGCGGGTCCTGCAGTCGGCGTGCGATTGAGACGGCACTTCTGAGCGAAACATCAAAGTCAGGGAATTCGGCTGCTCCCAGTTTGGAGGCAGAGTAAACCGAAGCACCCGCTTCGTTGACAACCATATAGGACAACGGCGTGTCAACTTCTTTGATCAGCGCCGCAATAAAAATCTCGGACTCTTTGGAGGCCGTGCCGTTGCCGATGGCGATGACTTCAACTTTATGCTTTTTAATCAAGCGTTTCAGTTCTTGCTTGGCTTCCTCTGTTTTATTGTGCGGCGGGGTGGGATATACGACGGTTGTGTCAAGCGCTTTGCCTGTGGGGTCAACTACGGCGATTTTACAGCCTGTGCGGTAGGCGGGGTCGAATCCCAACACCGTTTTTCCCTTGATGGGCGGCGAAAGCAGCAGCGGTTTTAGATTTAATCCGAACATCGAGATCGCCTGTTGATTGGCCGTGTCGGTCAGTTCGGTGCGTATTTCGCGGTCAACAGAGGGCTTTATCAAGCGATCCCAAGCGTCTTCGGCTGCTTGCCGTACCCATTCGGATAATTGGCAGCTCCCTTTTACATAAGTTGCACAGATGGGGGATAAAGCCAAGCCGTCGGCAATCTCGATTTCCACCTTTAAAAACTTTTCCCGCTCGCCGCGATTGATGGCCAAGATGCGATGGCTGGGAATTCTGCTCACCGGCTCGGAGTACTCGGCATACATCTCATAGACCGATTCCTGATTCTCGGTTTTCTCCGCACGGGAGGTAATCACGCCGCCTCTTTTGATCAGATCACGGAGTTGTCCACGCAGTTTCGGGTCGTCGGAAATGAGTTCGGCGATGATATCCTTTGCGCCCTCGATGGCTTCTTCAGCGGTGTTGACAGAAAGCTCCTTGTTGATAAACGGAACAGCGATGGATAAGTCACTGCCGCTGTCTTGTTTCAAGATGAGTTCCGCCAAGGGCTCCAACCCTTTTTCTTTTGCAATGGTTGCACGGGTGCGGCGCTTTTGCTTGTATGGGCGATAAATGTCTTCGAGTACGGACATTGTTGTAGCTTTTTCAATTTCTTCGGCTATTTCATCGGTCATTTTGCCTTGCTCGGTGATGCTCTCTTTGATTTTTTGCTTGCGCTCTTCGAAAGCACGCAGATATTGCAGGCGATCGGCGAGTTCACGCAGCACCTGATCATCGCACGAGCCGGTCATCTCTTTGCGGTAGCGTGCGATAAAAGGGATGGTGTTTCCGTCGTCGATTAAGGTGATGATATTTTTCACATGCTCGGGATTGAGCTTAAATTCAGTTGATAAAGTGATATATTGTTCCACAATTTGTTTCCTCTGTTCCCTCTTTTTTTGACAGCATACCATGTTTGGACTCGGTTTGCAAGATTTTTAAAGCGCATAAAATCTTTTTCATACGTTGAGGTTACACCGCATAATAAGTTGCTGATGCCACACTTATAACGAAAATTTTGCCTCTGCTCTGGCTCATATACTCCTTCCCCGTTAACCGAATCAGTACCGTTACAAACTGTTGCAAACTCGTATTTTTATAGTATAATATCCGGTAGATGTACAGTATCCAACGGAGCAGAATAAAGGGAGAACGCTTATGAGCAGCTTTAAAAATTTGCGGATTTTGGACAATTTCTATCAAACATCAGCCTTCGTTCCCATGCCGACTGTGATTGTCAGCACACTTACACCGGAAGGCGATACTTCGCTTGGGTCGTATTCGTTAATCCAGCCATACTATATTGCGGGACGCGAATATTATGCCATGCTGCTGTGTACGCGCAATTCATCCAACACCGCTCAACATTTATTACGGTATGGCAAGTGTGCATTGAACTTTATCACGGACGATAAAAAATATTTTAAAGAAGCTGTACGCCTTGGTTTTCCCGGTGACAAGCCGGAGGAAAAGATGAAAAATTGCATCTTCTCTCTTGAGGACGGACAAATGGCAGAAGCGCATCCGAATGAGTTGTTTCCTAAGGTGATCAAGGAAGCATATCAGGTCATGGTGTGTACATGGATGCGAGAACTCGACAATGCGCAGGATGATAAACCCGGGCAACTTGATGGCTACCCTGCGCCATATCATGATTTCAACGGTATCACAAGTCCTTTCGGCGCGCACTTTATCCTGCGAGTCGATAAGATTCTCATCAAAGAACGTTTCTATAACGCCATCATTAACGGCGTGAAAGCATCCGATTTCCCATCCATACCGGTTGATTACGGTTATCGCGACAGCAAGTCCTTCTGGTACACGAAATTTAAGCGTCCGCGGGCCGAGTTACTTCCCATCCGTGAATTCAGCTTATCGTCTGTCAAATATGCTGCTGACCGTACAGACGATACCGTAAAATTCACCGATGAGGCCTGCTCAAAACTAATCAAAGTGCCGCGTATCTTTCTGCCTGCCGCTCTGAAAAGTTGTGTGCAATGGGCAAAGGATAACGGTGTGACTTTGATCACCGAAGAACATATGAACATTATTAATGATAAACGAAGCAAAGAAAAATCAAAGTAACGATGAATTTAAATTGATCACAGCATCGCTCCTGTAGATCACAGATACCTTCTAATTAAAAATTCAAACGCTTATATCGCACAAGAATACTAAAACGTCTGTTAAAGCAAAAGTAAAAATCGGGGCTTATCCCCGCATTTTGAACTTATCGACACTCCTGCCCTTTGCAACCAAACAGCAACCGTGAAAAAGATCGTCGCCATGCGGTTTACGGGCTTTTTGATTTTTTTATAGGCTCTGTTCGATTTTCCATACGAGGTCAAATTTAATGGTTAATCAGCTTTATGTTTTCATCAGTTTGGATTGCTTCCGTTTATCACTTTGCATTTAAAATTTGATTGAAAAAAGGCTGCCTAACATGTTAGAATAATGCATCATGGAGAAGGGGGAAACTGAATGGTAGTGATGGTTACAACGTCATATTATCAACAGTTTGACGCCGATTTTACCCTCCCGTATCCCGGTGAAGGGTACGGCGGGTGGAAAAAAGCAGATCTGCCCATCGATACCGATAAAACCGCCCTTGTCGTGATGCATGCCTGGGATGCCGGAACCCGAGAGCAATTCCCCGGCTGGCACCGTGCCGTCGAATATATCCCCCGCGCTTACGGGATTGCCGACGGTGTTTTAAAGGACCTGCTGGCAGCTGCAAGGGCACATGGTTTTAAGATTTATCACGTCGTCGGAGACACCGTCACGGATGGGACTTATTACGCCGACCTTCCCGGATACAAACGGGCAGCGGAATTGGCCGATAAGCCGGTTCCGGCTCTCCCCCAAATCCCCGCCGACCGAACCCTTCTGGCGCGCAACGCCTTTAAGGCGGACTGCTCTTTCCCGGGTCGCCACAACCAAGCGGATGTGGACAGGGGCTTCGGACGGATCGGTTTTATCCCATCCGTCAAGCCGACCGATTCGGAACCCATCGCCAAAAATGGCGATCAGCTCTTTGCTGTGGCTGAAGCAGACGGCGTCAACCACCTGATTTACACCGGCTTTGCCATCAATTACTGTTTACAGTATTCCCCCGCCGGTATGGCGGATATGAGCCGCCGGGGCTTTGCTTGTTCGGCCATCCGTCAAGCGGTAACGGCCGTGGAGCGGAAAGAATCCGTCCGCCGGGAAGAACACAAAGAAACTGCCCTCTGGCTTACAGCCATGATGTTCGGTTTTGTCTACGATGCGGATGATATCATAAACATGATAAAAAATCTGCCTGCCGAAAATGAATAGAAAGGGTATGTTTTATGGATTTTCAAAAAATTGCACAGCCCTGTAAAAACTTTTGCTTTATGAACATGATTGCGATCAAAGACCCGCTCGACGGACGCAAGAAGTTGGTGATGATCAGTTTCGCCGCCGGAAGAACAGGGATTTTGATCATCGTAGACCCCGAAAACACCGAGGCCGGGGAGTTGCTGGAGCTGCCGGGCGATGAGGGCGCATGGGCGCTCTTGAATTTGAATGATGAAAAGATTTTAGTCGGCACTTGCGCCCAAAAAGGATATTTACACTGCTTAGACCTCAAGACCCGTAGTTGGAGCAAGCCCCTGTCTGTTCCGGGGGAACTCTATATCTGGAATCTGGCGCTCGGCAGTGACGGCATGGTCTACGGCGGCACTTGGCCGGGGTGCCGACTTTTGCGATATGACCCTAAAGCTCATACATTAACGGATCTGGGACGTGCCGGTGAAAACGAAAAAAACCTCTATTCAAGGATGGTATACAGCGACCCATATGGTCGTATTTATGTCAGCATCGGTTATGACAACAAAGAGATAAGGGTTTGGGACATTGAATCCGAAAGCTGGAGCACATTAGATGCCGACGACGCTTATATCCGAGAGGTTTATGAGGATTTTATCGCCGTTGATAAGCATGGAAAAAGGGAATATTATGACCTGAAAACCAACAAAAAGATAAACAAAGACCTCTCGGAACAGGAATTTCAACCCGACAGTCGTTTGGGAGAGTCCAGTCAAATCCGTGTCCGAGAAAAGGACGGTACTGCTTACGGCACCCGTGGGCAGCAGTATTTTGTCCTACGTCCGGGTGCAAAGCAGCCGGAATATATTAAAATTCATGTCCAAACCCCCTCCACTGCTATATTGGAGCTGGTCTGGCACGATCATAAACTTTGGGGCGCAAGCGCTTTGGGACAAACCATTTTTTCTTATGACCCCGAAACCGGCGCCAATTGGAATTCTGATATGGTCTGTGACCGCGGCGGCGAGGTTTACAGCATTGTACCCATCGAAGGCAAGCTCTTCATGGCCGCCTACGCGGGCGGAGACCACATTGTCTATGACCCTGCCCTACCCTGGAATCAGATGGATAATTTAAACCCAAAGACGGTTTTCACTGCCGGACCCGACATTTTTATTAGACCCAGCGGTAAGAGCATTAAAGGTCCGGACGGCGCTTTCTGGACCGCATGGATGGCTCCTTATGGGACTTACGGCGGCGGCATGACCCGCATTGACTCGATTACCTTTGAGGCAAAGGTCTATAAAGATCTCATCCCCGGCCTCGCCTTCGGCGGGCTGACCTGTGATGAGCGGCTGATGTATCTGACGACGGTACCGGCCGGCAATGGTCTGCCCGTACAGCAGGACAAACAAATGGTGCTTTGCGCGGTCAACACCGACGGGCAAATCGAGCGGCAGACGGTCTTTGAAAAAGGGCTGATTCCCGAACCGTTTACAACGGTAATCATCGGTGATAAGCTGCTCATCGGATTCCAAACTGCCATCGGTATTTATGATAAGAACACCTTTGAAGAACTTGCTCGCATCCCCGTTGAAACCAAATGCACCTTTGCCCTACCCCGTGGGGATGTCCCCTGCGGAAATGAAGCGTTGGTCTTTACCCAGCGGAATCTTTATGTTATCGACGTTGCAACCGGAAAAATACTTGATAAAGCGCCTCTGCCCATAGCCATCACAGGCCCCGAAAAAGATCCGCACGGCATGGAGGTGCACTCCGCCGCCTTTGACGAAGCGGGCAATCTCTATTTCAGCCAGCACGGAGAGCTTTTCCGCATGTCTGCCGATAAATAAAAAAGCCGAAAGAAGAAACCTTCTCCCGGCCTTGCAGTTATTTTTATCCGAAAATCCGATGGGCGTTTTTAGAAAGGATTTTTTCTCGGTCACTTTCCGAAAGCGCATCCCTTTGAATCATCAGCAGAGTGCTGTTTACGCAGTTGATGGGAGCCATGGAGGCAAAAAGCAGCTTGTCGGCTCCGACCAGTGCAATCGCACGCTCAACCGTAAAAAGGCCGTCTTTGAGCCCTGCGGTGTCCATATAGACATTCTCGAGTTTTTTAATGCTCTCCTTTAACTCGGTACACTCACCAATCCGCAAACTTGAAAGAATGATCGTGCAGTTCTTTTGATGATTGACTAACACGTCGATCTCATCGATTTCTAACTTGCGGGGCTGAAAAATGTAGGTGTTTCGCTCATCCTCCATCCGAAGGGAGATCGTCACCGGCAGTTTCAATTCTGCGGCAAACTCACAGAGGCGAAATACAACATCATCTTTCAAACTGTATCCGTGATAACCCGGATAGAGCCGAACACCGGCAAATCTCCCTGCCGCCTTTTCCATATCCTTTTCCCACGCCGGAAGAGTGGGATTCACGGTCAATATCGGGCGGTACTCCGAACCGGCCAATTGTTTTTCAAGCGCATCATCGGCCTCGGTGGGATCGTTATAAAACACCGCCTCAAGCGCGGCCATGCAGCCGCCCGTCACCCCGTTTTGCCGATGAAGCAGACGCATCATTTCTAAAGTATTGTTTCTGATTCTGCGAAAAGGCCAGTTCCCGCAAAAGCAGCCCGCATCAAAAATCTCCATGTCGTTTGTTTGTCCTCCCCCGTCGTTACTGCGGTTATTGTAACACCAACCCGATGCCGATTTCAATATAGTCATATTAAGAACGGAGAATTAGCTTGTAAAAAAGCATTTTTTTATGAAACCGCTTCCGGCACCACATGGCTGATCATGCGTATTCACTCCCGCCTTCGGCGGGAGTGAATACAAAAGCAGGGCTTTGTCTTCAACCTGAAGTTAAAAATAAATAGCTGCGCTGTCATTCAACCTTGCATTCATAAAATCTTTGCAGTAATATTCAAGCATACCGACAAGCGCCAAGAGAGGAAGGATATCTCATGATAATCGATTTTCATGCTCATATCTGGGGCAATAACGGGCCAAAGGACAAGGAAAACCTGTTGATTGCCTCTAAGCGGTACGGGATCGATAAACTCTGCATCTCCAGCGTGGAGTGTGTTTATCCCAACGAAGAGGAAATTCGCTTTCTCAATGAGGGCGTAGTTCAATTCATGCACGAGGAACCGGAGTTGATTTACGGCTTTGTCTATGTCAACCCCTCCAACCCCGATGCGCTGAAGGTTCTGCGGCAAGGGGTTGAGGAATATGGGATGTCGGGGATGAAGCTCTGGATTGCCACAACTTGCGACGACCCGAAGGTCTTCCCGCTGATTGAACAATGCATCGCCTACAATATCCCCGTGATGCTGCACGCCTGGAAAAAATCCGTCGGTCAGTATGCCCATGAGTCTACCGGTGTCCATGTCGCGGCACTCGCCAAACAATACCCAGAGGCCAAACTGGTCATGGCTCATCTGGGGGGCAACTGCTATCACGGGGTACGGGCGATCCGGGACTGCCCCAATGTCATGACCGACTTCTCCGGCTCCATTTTCAGGGGCGACGATTTGAATTATACCGTCGAGCAATTAGGCGCAGAGCGGATTCTTTTCGGCTCCGATATGCCGGGCTCCTATTTGGTCAATCTGGGTCAGGTGGAGGAAGCAGCGCTTACAAGTGCACAAAAAGATTTGATCTATTATAAAAACGCCCTGCGTATGTTAAATAGAGACAGAAGGCAGAAGGGCACCTGTTGAATAAATACAACGCAACTGCTTAATTGGCAAGATGTGTGTAATCATTCTGCAATATCTGTATCTATTTTTTTACAATAAAGTGTGATATACTGAGCACAGTAAAAGTGAGAGGGGTATTTTTTATGGATCCGATTATCATTGCCATCTATGCTGTCGCCGCAATTATTGTGCTGTACATTCTGATTTTCAAGTTATTCGGTCTGCGTATTATTAAATCAGATGAGGTCGGCGTGATTGAAAAATGGTGGAGTATTAAAGGTTCTCTGAAAAATTCCATTATTGCGCTTAACGGGGAAGCCGGTTATTATCCCGATTTGCTGCGCGGCGGTATGCACTTCAGAACCGTGTTCATGTATAAGTTACATAAGTACCCGCTGATTACCATCCCGCAGGGACAGATTGCCTATATCTTTGCACGCGACGGAAAGCCGCTGACGCCCATTCAAACACTCGGTAAAGTGGTTCCCGAGGCAATCAATTTTCAGGATGTACGGGGATTTTTGCAAAACGGAGGCCAAAGAGGCCCGCAGCGCGGGATTTTAAGAGAGGGCACCTATGCCATAAACCTTGCCCAGTTTATCGTCATCACATCTGACGGTATCAAAAGCATCGCAACCGGCAAAGAAGAAGTCAATATTATCAACAGCATGCAGGAAACCCTAAAGGCGCGCAATGCTTTCCGCCCCATCATCATTATGGGCAGCGCAAAAGAACAAAGCAGCGACCAAATGGGTATCGTAACCGTGCATGACGGTAACTCTTTGCCGCAGGGCGAAATCATTGCTCCCGATGTTGGCGGAGGACATTCGAGTTTCCAAGACCCCGAAAAATTTCTTGAGCTCGGCGGTCATCGCGGCAAACAGCTGCAGGTATTGACGGACGGTACATATTATATTAACCGCTTGTTCGCCACAGTCGATTTCTGTCCCAAGACCGTTGTTCCGATCGGCTACGTCGGTGTGGTGGTTTCCTTCTTCGGCGCGGCAGGCATTGATACCACAGGTGCGGATTACAAGCACGGTGAACTTGTTGAAGAGGGCTGTAAAGGTGTGCTCGCTAAACCCTTAATGGCGGGCAAATATGCCTTTAATACCGATGCCGGTAAGGTTGTGCTTGTCCCCACCACCAATATCATTCTCAAATGGAACCGAAATGAAAGCGGCGCGCATAAATACGATGAAAACCTGACCGAGGTAGACATTATCACGAAGGATGCGTTTGAACCCTCCCTGCCGTTGTCGGTCGTCATGCATATCGATTATAAACAGGCACCGTGGGTGATTCAACGGTTCGGCGATATCGCATTGTTGGTCAACCAGTCGCTCGATCCGCTGGTCAGTGCCTATTTCAAGGATGTTGCACAAACCAAGACCTTGATTCAGCTGATTCAAGAGCGCAGCGAAATCCGTGAGCGCGCCGTGAGCGAAATGAAAGTAAAATTTGCAAAGTATAATCTTGAACTTGAAGAGGTTCTGATCGGTACACCGAAATCAGAAGCCCACGATATTCAAATTGAAAACATCCTGACCCAGCTTCGTGACCGCCAGATTGCGGAGGAAAAAAAGGTTACCTATCAAAAGCAGCAATCTGCCGCAGAAAGCGAAAAGTCCCTGCGTGAGGCCGAGGCGGTTGCCGAACAGCAGACCTTCCTGACAAAGTCCAAGATCCAAATTGAAGTTGAATCAAACAACGGTGCGGCTCTCGCACGCAGGGCCGAGCAAGAGGCCGGGCAGATCATCGCACTCGCCAAAGCGAATGCCCAGCGTGTCACCATGGAAGGCGAAGCACAGGGCTCTAAAGAATCCTCCGTTGGTTTGGCCCGTGCGAAAGCAATCGAGGCGCAGGTGAAAGCATACGGCGGCGCCCAATATCGCCTGATACAGGATGTAGCCGAAAAATTATCCGATGCAATTAAAACCGCCACGGTGGATATCGTCCCGAAAACGGTTGTCAATATGGGCGGAACCGGTGATAAAACCGAAAACAGCAGTTCTTCTGTCATGGATACTTTGTTGAAATTCATCACCATAGAAAAGCTCGGAGTCGATCTGCAAAACATCGACAATATACCAATACAGCAAGCAGAACCGATGATTGCAGCGGTAACATCAAATTCAGACATGCCCACAGCGGTTTAGTAGGGGAAGTCCTTTCCACCCCGGCTTTTCAGCCGTGCCCTCCACACAGGCCTTAATAACGTCCCGCCCCCGCCGGATGGCGGGGGCGGGATTTGTTTTTGTGTTAAGTGATTTTGATTTAAATTTGATCTGCGTCGGTATAAGTTGACTTTCTCATGGTGCAGAGAATCTCCACTTCCCTGTCAATGGGCGTGAAATCGGTGCTGTAAATTGTGAACGAGTCCTTGACCTGCGGCACGCTGCCGCGCAGAGCGGTATGGTAGAGATGTTTGCAAAACATCCCCTTAATGGTGATAGTGTGGCCTTTTTCGATATGCTCAAGGCGGACATTCCCGTTTTTCAAGCTGATGTGTTCCCCTGCATGAGCTTCCATGACGAGATTCTCGGTTTCCACTTTGCAGTTCGGAATCACCACGTATTCTAATTTAAAGGGGACTTTTTCAGTGCCCTCGGTCTTGACCCGCAGTTTCAAACCGTTTTCCAACTCAATAAAGTCAATCGTAATTTTCAAGGTACACTCGCAGACCTTTTTGCGGATTGAATGATCCATCGCAAACCAGTCCGAAGTCGCCGGCGGGGTTTCAAACGGGAGCATATAATCGTCGACCGCTGTGATTTCCATGCGGTAGCCCTCGTCGGTCTTGATGACCTCGGTCGGAACGAACTGCGCAATCGCAAAGAAGGACGCACAGGCGCGGACATAAATATTCAAGTCCCCGCACTTCACAAACAAAAAGTTCGGATTGTTCGCGATAATCGAATAGCTGAAATATTCCTTGCAACAGCGGTAGATATTCGAAAGCGGATAGAACGCGGAATAGGTTTTGGGGATTTCTATGCCTTTCAAATCCTTTTCGGAGTCCCAATCAATCAATTCGGGGTTCAACAGATAAACCCACACAGCGTTAGGTGCGCCCCGGTTGTTGTCGAACGAATCATTGAAAATCTCCTCGGCAAACTTCAGATACTTTTTGTTTTTGAGGATATGACCCGCCCAGAGATATAAAAAGTAATAAGGATGGCCGGGGAAAAACTTGCCCGAAGCAGAGCCCTCGCCCTTGTCCTTGCGGCGGGAATTCTGGGTAAAGATACTGCCGTCGCACTCGATATAAGAAAAAAGCAAATCCATATTCTTTTCAACATACTCATAAATCTCGGGATGATTGCCCTCTTCGGCGATGGTCAGCAGCGCATTGTCGTTGACCGCATTGTACATGCCGGCCGAGCGCTCGGTGAACTCACCGTAGGCATCGATATCGATACCCTCAGCCAGATACTTGTCGGCCTTGATTTTCAGCTCCGGCCAGCCCAAAATATTGTAGGTCATCAGCAGGGCGGCGGCTTCCATCCAACGGTGGTTGGGGGTGCGGAAACCCGTAGCCAGCATGCCTTTCGCATGGTGGGTGATCACCGTCAGCACCCAACGGGTGGTTTCTTTTTCCGCCTCGGTTCTGTCAGCATATTTCAAGAATATCCGATAAGCGCGGACAATGCTCAACAGGTCAAACGTTGCCGGCGCATGATAATCCGAAATCAGTAAGTTGGAAGTGCAGTCCGGATTGGTCAGCCGCATAATATAGTCACAAGCGGCGTTGATTCTTTCCAACACTTCCGGCTTTTGATAATACTTGCTCTCTTTGCAGCAGTAGGTGCAGATAAAGTTATGCATGATACCCGCCGCGCTTGTGGTTTCCGGAATCAGATAAAGATCCGCATAACCGCCGTGAAACAGATGATTCGGGTCGTTGATGACCTTGGTTTTAATTCTTTCATACGCCAAATCCAGACCCTTTACCATTTGCAAATAATGCTGTTTCATATTGTTTTTTACCCGCCCTTGTGTGCAGACGGATAACCTCCCATCCCTATTTTTGGGCAAAATCGCTCAAGAAAACTATACCATATGATCCTCTGATTTACAATCCGAAAAATAAAAACTCGCGCTTAAACGAAAGTTATTTTCTCCGCCTTTCACAACCAAATCTGCATTCACAAAAAATTTATAACCATAAACTTTACGGGCTTTCTGGATTTCGAATGATATCATGCCGTTTTTTGTGCCGTCTTGACATATTCCATGATGACGGTTACAATTTATCATAGCAAAAGCGCGTATCCATGCGTTAAAACTCAAATCGGGAGAAAAACAAATACATGATTACAATCGATGTCATATCCGGCTTTTTAGGTGCGGGGAAAACCACCTTTATCAACCGCTTGTGCAAGACGCTTCAAAACTTCGGCGAAACCGCCGTGATCATTGAAAACGAATACGGGGACGAAAGCATCGACAGCAATTTGCTCGCCGATACAAACAACCCCGTTATCGACTTGTCCCGCGGCTGCATCTGCTGCGTGTTAAGAACCCAGCTCGCGAACACGCTGAACGATATCGCCGAAAAGATCAAACCGGACCGAGTGATCATCGAACCCTCCGGTGTATTTCTTTTATCCGAAATTTTTCAAATCGCCAAAGACCCCGAATTTTTAGAGAAATACGAAATCTCTTCTTTAATCACACTGGTCGATGCGCCGTTGTTTTTAAAAAACAAGGGCAAATACGGCATCTATATGGAAAATCAGATCAAATACTGCGCGCAGGTGATTCTGACCAAGCAAAAAGACCTGTCGCCGGAGCAAATCAAGGAAATTGTCGATGAAATCAAAACCATTAATCCCGATGCCGACATTTGCACCGACATCATTTTTAACATCGAAGACGAGCGGATGATGTCTTTCTTGCAGCGCTTTCCCTCGATCAATTTTGACGATGCGGGAAAAGCAAAACACACCGCATTAAAGAGTGTGACGCTGTATCCCAAAAAACTCTATGAAGCCAAAGAGCTCGAAAAAATCATGAACGACCTGAAAAACGGCGCTTACGGCGATGTGTATCGGTTGAAAGGGTTTGTCAAAAACAAAACCGGCGCGGCGCGTTATAACCTGCAATATGTCGGCGGAAATCATACCATCGCGTTAACTCCCAAACAGTTCAAGCCGATGGTTGTTGTCATCGGCGATCAAATCAATAAGGTGAAATTAGCGGAGATCTTTAAATAGAAATAGTCGTTAAAAGGGGCGATCATCATCGATATTTATTTGGACAACAGCGCCACGAGTTTTCCCAAACCCGAGTGCGTATATACCGCCGTAAACGATTTTATGCGCAACAACGGCGCAAGCGCGGGCAGAGGCAATTATGCCCGTGCGCGCGATGCCGAAGAACTCCTCTATCAAACGCGCAAGTCCGTCGCCAAACTCTTGGGCGCAAAAAAACCGTCCAACATCGTGTTTACAAGCAATGTGACCGAGTCGCTCAACTTGATTTTAAACGGCTTTTTGAACGACGGAGACGGGGTTATCACCTCATGCGTGGAACATAACGCCATGTGGCGGCCGCTGAATTATTTGCAGCGTGATAAAAACGTAAAAATCCACACCTTCTCGTGCACCAAAGACGGCTCGGTCGACTTGCAGGAAATCAAAGACCTCTTAAACAAAGATATCAAACTGGTCGCTCTTGTCCACGGCTCCAATGTGCTCGGCAACATTTTCCCGTTAAAAGAGATCATTGAACTGGCGCACGAAAAGAACATCCCCGTTTTGGCGGATGCCGCGCAAACTGCAGGAGCAGTCCCCATCGACATTCAAGCACTGGATGTTGATTTTTTGGCCTTCACCGGGCATAAAGGGCTGCTCGGGCCCACGGGCACCGGCGGATTTTATATCAAAGAGGGCATGGAACTTCGACCGCTCAAATCAGGCGGCACGGGAACCATCTCAAAGTCCCCCTTTCAACCCGACAGCATCCCCGACCGATATGAGGCCGGAACCATGAACACCATGGGTCTGGCGGGTCTCAAAGCGGGCACGGAATTTTTGCTGCTAACCGGAGTGGAAAAAATCCGCGAACATGAAATCGCCCTTGTTTCCCAACTGCTCGCCGGGTTAGCAAATATCAAAGAAGTTCAAGTATACGGCCCGCAAAGCGCCGAAAATCGCTTAGGGCTGGTCACTTTTAATATTAATCAAGCAAATCCCTATGACGTCTCGGCATGGCTGGATGAACACGCGGGCATCATGGTGCGCGCAGGGCTTCACTGTTCCCCGCAGGCGCACCGGGTCTTGGGTACGGTTGAAACTGGTGCCATTCGAGCAAGCGTGGGTTATTTTAATACAAAAGAGGATATTAACGCCCTTATTCAAGCATTAAGGGATTATATCAAGACCGTAAGGAAATAAAAACTTATGTTTATAGAATCGATCAAAGTGATTGAAACCGCCCCGTGTCTGGCGAATAAAGAGCGGTTTAAAATAACCGCACGGGCATCCGTGAATCTGACGGAAATGCTGCCCTACCTGAACGCCATCTTGGATAAGCCGAATTATCAGGAGAGCTCAAATTCCCTGCGATTTCTGAGCGGAATCAATGAAATTACGATTCAGGAAGATAAAATCGGCATCGTCCGGGTCGCCAACCTGACGCAGGCCTACGAGTTGTTGGATTGGGTCAAAGACCTTATCAACGACGCCTACGAGAGCAAATCTGAAATCACGCCGAATTACGAAAGCCGAAAACAACCCGGTGTACTTCAGGTTTATAACGCCCTCCCGAAGACAAACTGCAAAAAGTGCGGTGAGCAGAGCTGCATGGCTTTCGCCGCCAAACTCAGCAAATTTGACGCCGAAATCGATCAATGCCCCCCGCTCAGCGAACCGAAATACGCCGGATTAAGAAAAAAGCTAACGGAGATATTATGAAGTGATCCGAAAAATTATAATCCGTTTCATCAAGCAAGCATAAAAAGGAGCTAAAACTGTATGTGGACCGAAGCACTGCTCGACCAAAAACTCACAACCCCTTCCCCGCGTCTGTTGAATGATATTTCAAAAATCATCGGGGACATCATGATTCTCGGTGCCGGAGGAAAGATGGGTCCTACATTGGCCTTGCTTGCCAAAAAGGCGGTTGAAGCCACCGGCTGCTCAAAGCGGGTCATCGCGGTTTCCCGTTTCACAGACCCCATCGTCGTCAAACTGATGCACGACAACCAAATCGAGACGATTTCCGCTGATTTATTAGAACCCGGCATTTTATATACGCTGCCCGATGTTGAAAATATCATCTATATGGCAGGTCGGAAGTTCGGAACAAACGGTCAGGAGGCGCAGACCTGGGCGATGAACGCGTGGCTTCCGGCGCTGACAGCGGAGCGCTTCAAAAAATCCAAAATCGTCGTTTTTTCTTCGGGAAATATCTATCCCATGGTTCCGATCGCTTCGGGCGGCGCGCCGGAAACCGTTTCCCCGCAGCCCGTCGGTGAATATGCCATGTCCTGTCTGGCGCGTGAACGCATGTTTGAATACGGGTCGGTTACTTACGGCACGCCCGTCTTTTTATATCGATTGAATTATGCCGTTGATTTACGGTACGGCGTACTCTATGATATCGCCGCACAACTCCTCGAGGGAAAACCGATTCCGCTTTCGACACCGTGTTTTAACTGCATCTGGCAGGGCGACGCAAACGAAATGGCGCTTCGCGCACTGCTGCACACCGGCAGCCCCGCGCTCAAAATGAATATCACAGGTCCCGAGACGATCACCGTTCGGCATGCCGCCGAAAAACTCGGAAAACTGCTCTCCAAGACCCCTGTTTTCGAAGGCGCAGAATCCGATGTCGCACTCCTCAGCAATTCGTCCCTTGCAATAAAGACATTCGGAGCTCCTACGGTGAGTGTCGATGAGCTGATAGAGTGGCAGGCGGAGTGGATTTCGGACGGCGGCAGGTCGCTCGGGAAACCGACGCACTTTGAAGAGCGGAAGGGGAAATATTAATGGACAGGCATGAACGCGCTTTATTAAAACTCTCCCAAGGCACCGTGATTCCGGCCACCCCGCTGGCATTGAATAAAGACCGAAAACTCGATGAAAAAAGGCAGCGGCTTTTAAACCGTTATTATCTGGCGGCGGGCGCAGGCGGATTGGCTGTCGCCGTTCACACGACCCAATTTGCCATCCGAAAGCCCGAAATCAATTTGTTTGAACCGGTTTTGCGGATTGCTTCAGAAGAAATCGAGGCCTATGAGCGCCAAACCGGCGAGGTCATCGTCAAAATTGCGGGCGTCTGCGGACCGACCGAACAAGCGGTCAAAGAAGCCGAGACCGCTTTAAAATACGGGTATGACGCGGTGCTGCTGAGCCCCGGCGGACTAAGCGACCTCACCGAAGAGGAGTTGCTTTCGCGCACCAAAGCGGTTGCAAAACTCATACCGGTCATCGGATTTTATCTCCAGCCCTCGGTGGGCGGCAGAGTTTTTTCTTTTAACTATTGGAGATCGCTCTGCGAAATTGAAAACGTGGTCGCAATCAAGAGCGCCCCGTTTAACCGATATCAGACATTTGATGTCGTCCGAGCGGCGGCAATGTCTCAAAGAGCCGATCAAATTGCCCTCTACACCGGCAACGACGACAACATTGTCATCGATCTGCTGACGAAATATCAATTCACCGACGGCGGAAAAACGGTTGAAAAACGGTTTGTCGGAGGACTGCTCGGTCACTGGTCGGTTTGGACGCACACAGCGGTCAAGTTGTTTGAAAGAATCAAAACAGCGACGGCGAAAGACGAAATCCCAACCGAACTTTTAACCCTTGCCGCCGAGATAACCGATACCAACGCCGCTTTTTTCGATACGGCTCACGGCTTCAAGGGCTGCATTGCCGGACTGCATGAGGTTTTAAGACGGCAGGGACTGTTGGAAGGCATCTGGTGCTTGGATGAACACGAAACCCTATCCCCCGGGCAGTCAGAGGAAATCGACCGCGTCTATCGCATGTATCCCCACCTAAACGACGACGATTTTGTCTCTGGCAACATCCAACGCTGGATGAAATAAGTATCGAAGGTCCTCTTCTCGGAGAACCGGAGTATCTGGATATCGACTAAAAACATATTCAAAAGCGGGGCTTTGACCCTGCTTTTATTTTGTTGAATTTTGGAATTTCCTGTAGTATAATAAGTAATGGGTTTTAGCATAGAAAGTGAGGTTTTTACTATGGAATCATTAACAGATAAAGAAATATTTAAAGCGAGTGATGCCATAGAAAAAGCCTTATCATCAATTAATAAAACCAATAGAGGAGAAGTTGCAGTTAGAATCTTATCGGTTGTGCGAAACCTTAATGACCATGTAGCTGATAAAGTGTGGAAAGAATTGCGTCCAAAACAACCAATGGGGCTTCAAAAAGTAGCAGAACAAATGGTGAGTGTGAGCCCTTACCAGTTCATCGCTCAATTTGACAAATTTTTAAGAAAATCCGTTTCGCATTTTACTCCTTCAGAAGAAGGCGCAGAACGTTTATTAATCAAGTACTATCGTTATATTTTAGAATTAAAGAAGCTAAT
>CAZTDA010000005.1:0-19251 GCA_964612155.1 uncultured Eubacteriales bacterium
TGGGGCGGATATCATCCGCCCGTCGCGATGTTGGTTTATTCGGGCGGATGATATCCGCCCCTACATTGTGCGAATATTGAAAAGAGGTTATTACATGGCAGTTGGAATTTTGATGCCCAAGCAGGGCATTACGGTTGAATCGTGCGTATTGACCGATTGGAAAAAGAAAGTCGGCGACGAGATCAAGGTCGGCGACGTGTTGTTCTCTTATGAGACCGACAAGGCTTCGTTTGAGTGCGAATCCACCGAAGCCGGAACGATGCTGGCGCAGTTTTTTGCGAACGGAGATGAGGTCGCCGTTTTGACAAATGTCTGCGCAATCGGCAAACCCGGCGAAGATTTTTCGGCGCTGGTTCCCGTGAAAGAGGGCAGCACCGCGGCGGCTCCGGCTACCGTTATCGCGACCTCGACTTCCGAGGCGGCGACGGTTCAGGTGTCCGAAGTGAAACCCGAACCCGTTGCGACCATTGCAACGGCGACCGGCGAGCTCAAGGTCTCTCCGCGTGCGAAAGCGGCTGCGGAGCGGATGGGGATTAACCTCGGAACCGTGACCCCGTCGGGCCCGGAGGGCCGAATTATTGAGCGCGATTTAGCTTCGGCGAATACGTTTGCGAAACAGGCCGCTGTCACAACGACTGCACCCGCAACGGCTGCGGCTGCACCCGTTGCTCCGTCTGCTGTTCCGACCGCCGAATTTGAGGATATGAAACTTTCCGGCGTGCGCCGTTCGATTGCCAAAGCCATGGTCAACTCGCTGTCTTCAATGGCACAGCTGACACATCATTTCAGCTTCGACGCGACCGAGATTATCGCGCTGCGCGCAAAGCTCAAGGCCTCTTCCGAGACATTGGGGCTGCCGAATATCACGCTGAACGACATCGTGCTGTTTGCGGTTTCGCGCACCTTGAAAAACCACCCGTATTGCAACGCACATTTGATGGGCGATTCGATCCGCCTTTTCAAGCATGTGAATTTGGGCATGGCGGTCGATACCGAACGCGGTTTGCTGGTGCCGACGATTTTTAACGCCGACACCCTGTCGCTTTCCGAAATTGCAAAGCAGACCAAGTCGCTTGCCAAAGAGGCGCAGGGCGGCAGTATCAGCCCGGATAAACTCTCGGGCGGCACGTTTACCGTCTCGAACCTCGGCTCGCTCGGCGTGGAGATGTTCACCCCGATCATCAACCCGCCGCAGACCTGCATCATCGGCGTGTGCAACCTGCAGACCAAAGTGAAACTGGTCGACGGGCAACCGGTGTATTATCAGGCAATGGGGCTGTCGCTGACCTACGACCACAGAGCGGTCGACGGCGCACCCGCGTCACGGTTTATGCAGGAGCTGTGCAGGAATTTGGAGAATTTTAACGCGTTATTGGCGATGTAATAAAAGTTGTCAATTAGCAGTGAAAAGTGAACAGTTGCGGTACCGTGCGGCGGAGACTTTGATCTGATGTTTTCAACATGTTGCCGTAGATATGTGGAAAATCGCAATTCGTTTTCAGGCGAAACGGGTCGTCATGCCCCCCTCAGGGCGGCATTGACGCCGCCCCCTATAATTTTTACGGAAATGTCACTGTACACTTTTAACTGCTAACTGTTCACTGAGAAGTTGAATTAAAATATCAAAAGAGGGTAACTAAATTGGAATTGTTTGATCTGATTGTCATCGGCGGAGGGCCGGGCGGCTATCTGGCCGCCGAACGGGCCGGACATGCCGGCCTGAAAGTGGCGCTGTTTGAAAAGCGCTCCTTGGGCGGCGTTTGCCTGAACGAGGGCTGTATTCCGTCGAAAGCGTTATTATATTCGGCGAAAGTGTTTGATTATGCCAATCACGCGTCCGCCTACGGCGTGACCGTGAAAGGCGCTTCGATTGACCAAAACGCCGTGATCGACCGCAAAGACGGCGTGGTCAAGGCGCTCGTCTCGGGCGTGGGTGCGGCGATGAAGAAAAACCATGTCACCGTCGTGAATGCAATTGCCGTGATTAAGGGCAAAGGCGCGGACGGATTTGAAGTCGAAGCAGACGGCAAGGTTTATACCGGGAAAAAGCTGATTATCGCTGCCGGTTCGGAGGCTGTTGTGCCACCGATTCCGGGCGCGAAAGAGGGGCTTGCCGCCGGATATGTACTGACCAACCGCGAGATCTTGGCGCTGCGTGAAATTCCGAAAGCGCTGGCGATTATCGGCGGCGGGGTCATCGGGCTTGAGATGGCGAGCTATTTCTGCTCGGTCGGTTCCAAAGTTACTGTGATTGAGATGCTCAACAAAATCGCGGGCCCGACGGACGATGAGATCTCGACGATCTTACAGAAAAACTACGCCAAAAAGGGCGTTGACTTTAAACTCGGCTGCAAGGTCACTGGCTTTGAAAAAGGCAGCGTCTCTTACACCGACCCCGAGGGGAAAGCCCAGACACTGGCCTGCGATTATGCGTTGATGTCGATCGGCAGAAGGCCGTCGAGCGCGGGAATCGGGCTGGAATCCATCGGCGTTTATATGGAACGCGGTGCGGTCAAAACCGACGACCATCTGCTGACCAATGTCCCGGATGTGTATGCGGTCGGCGATATCAACGGAAAACTGATGCTGGCGCACACGGCTTACCGCGAGGCGGAAGTCGCAGTCAACCACATTCTCGGCAAAAAGGACTCGATGCGCTACGGGGCGATTGCGTCCGTGATTTACACCAACCCCGAAGTCGGCTGCGTCGGCGAGACCGAGGAGAGCGCCAAACAAAAGGGCTTTACGGTCAAAACCGCTAAGCTGCCGATGATTTACAGCGGCAGATACCTTGCCGAGGGCGGCGGAGACGGCATATGCAAGATCATTGCCGACGCGAAAACCAACAAGCTGCTCGGCGTGCACATGATCGGCAGCTACTGCTCCGAGATTATTTACGGCGCGGCTCAGATGATCGAGTCCGGCATGAAAATAGAAAACCTGAAAGAATTGGTCTTCCCGCATCCCACGGTCTGTGAGATCGTCCGCGAGACCCTGTTTGAACTTTAAAATACATCTGCATTTTCCACATGGCTAAAAATCTTGTGGAAAATTTGCATTTTTTTGACCTTTTTAAAACAAAATGGTATAATACTGTAGTTCCCTTTGCGCACATAAAAGAAAGAAGGAAAACGCCCCATGCCGAAAAGCCAATACATTGATCCGAAATTCATCCGCAAACCCGGGAAAATCACTTTTACCGATATCCCGGTGAATGCCTATAAGAAGACCGTTTCCGAGGAGCGCAAAAACTTTTCGGACAAAAAATTGATGCAGATTTATACCGACATCTGCACCCTGCGCGAATTTGAGAGCATGCTGTTCCAAATTAAGACCCAGGGCGAATATAACGGCTTTAAACAGTCCTACCCCGGTCCGGCGCATCTGTCGCTCGGACAAGAAGCCGCCGCCGTCGGACAGGCCTATCTGCTGACCACGGACGACTACGCGTTCGGTTCGCACCGCTCCCACTCCGAGATTTTGGCCAAAGGCCTTTCGTCGATTCACCAGCTCTCCGACGATGAACTGATGGAGATCATGGAGCATTTTTTGGGCGGCAAAACGCTGAAAGCGATCCAGGGTCACCAAAAGACCAAGTCCGTCAAAGAGCTTGCCACCGACTTTTTGATTTACGGGGCGTTAGCCGAGATTTTTGCCCGCGAGACCGGCTTCCACCACGGGCTCGGCGGCTCGATGCACGCATTCTTTTTGCCGTTCGGCATCTACCCCAACAACGCCATCGTCGGCGGTTCGGGTCCGATCGCACTGGGTTCGGCTCTTTATAAAAAATGCAATGACAAAAAAGGCATCGTCATCGCCAATATCGGCGACGGTTCACTCGGCTGCGGCCCGATGTTGGAATCGCTGAACTTTGCGGCGATGGATCAGTTTACCCAACTTTGGGAGAAAAAAGGCGGCCTGCCGATTTTATTTAACATCTTTGACAACGGCTACGGCATGGGCGGTCAGACCCGCGGCGAGACCATGGCTTATGATTTTGTGGCAAGAGTCGGCGCGGGTGTGTGCCCGTCGCAGATGTACACCGAACGAGTGGACGGCTATAATCCTTTGGCCGTCATCGACGCGATGAAACGCAAATTGAAACTTTTGCACGAGGGCAAAGGTCCGGTTTTGCTCGATGTGATCACCTATCGCACCAGCGGTCACTCACCGTCGGACAGCGGTTCGTACCGCACCAAAGAGGAACTCGACGCCTGGGTTGCCGAGGACCCCTGCATCAAGTGGCGCAAAGAGCTGGTTGACGCCGGAGTTGCACCCGACAGTGCATTTGACGAGATCTGGGCCGACATCAAAGAGCGCACGATGAAAATCTGCAAATTGGCCGCCGATCCCGCCGCCAGCCCGTATATCGACATGGCAAACAAGCCCGATACGGTTGAAAAGCTGATGTTTTCAAACCTCAAAGTCCCGTCGATGGACACCACCCGCAAGTCCGATGTGCTGCTTGCAAAAGAGGAAAATCCGCGCGTGAAATCCCTGGCGACAAAAGAGCGTTTTTATCTCGACGCAAACGGACAGCCGGTGGCAAAAACCAAGCAGTATGTGTTGCGTGACGGACTGTTTGAGGCGATTTTAGATAAATATTACGAAGACCCGACGCTGGTCTCTTACGGCGAAGATGTGCGCGACTGGGGCGGCGCGTTCGCCGTTTATCGCGGACTGACCGAAGCCCTGCCCTATCACCGGCTGTTTAACTCCCCGATTTCCGAGGCCGCGATTGTCGGCTCGGCAGTGGGCTATGCGCTGTCCGGCGGGCGCGTGATCGTCGAATTGATGTACGCCGACTTTATGGGACGCGCCGGAGACGAGATTTTCAATCAATTGGCAAAATGGCAGGCCATGAGCGCGGGCATCCTAAAGATGCCGGTCGTTTTGCGCGTGTCCGTCGGCAGCAAATACGGCGCACAGCACTCTCAGGACTGGGTGGCGCTGGCCGCACACATCCCCGGCTTAAAAGTCGTGTTCCCGGCGACGCCGTATGACGCAAAAGGGTTGATGGCTGCCGCGCTGAACGGCACCGACCCGGTCGTATTCTTTGAGAGCCAGCGCATTTATGACGTGCCCGAGCAGTTCCACAAGGGCGGCGTTCCGAAAGAGAGCTATGAGATCGCGCTCGGCAGCCCGGATATTAAAAAAGCCGGTTCCGACGTGACGATTCTCTCCATTGGCGCAACATTGTACCGCGTGATGGAAGCCGCGAAAACACTGGAAGAGAAATACGGCATCTCGGCAGAAGTCATCGACGCGCGTTCGATGGTGCCGTTTGATTATGAGCCGGTGCTTGAATCGGTCAAGAAAACCGGAAAGATTGTGCTGGCCTCCGACGCCTGCGCACGCGGCAGCTTTTTAAACGATATGGCGCGCAATATTACAGAGATGGCATTTGATTATCTTGACGCGCCGCCGGTGGTTGTGGGCGCGCGCAACTGGATTACCCCGCCGTATGAGTTCGACGCGGACTTCTTCCCGCAGGGCGACTGGATCATCGACGCGATTCACGAAAAGATCATGCCGATTGCGGGATATAGCCCCAAGACCAATTTGACCACGGGCGAAGCGATTCGCAGAGCGAAGTTCGGGGTATAAGATAGCAGCTGTAGGGAACGGTCTCGGATGGCATCCGATGTGACCGTTCCGCTTCAGAATTTATGAGAAGCCGGGTTTAGTCCGAAAGTACCCGTGTTAGCAAGCGGCTTTCAATGACCCTTTTCTCCTTTTGTTTGACAAGCGGGACTGTAAAAGGCTGTTTGCGTACATCCAACGGGTCGTCGGGGACGCCGACCCCTACACGGGGGAGCCCCATTAAAATTGAATTTAGATAAAAGCGCGAATAAAGGGTTTATTCGCGCTTTTGGCTGAAACGGGATATACTATATTATTACAGAGAGTTAAGGGTAAATCCCATAAACTTGAAAGAGGTGTCCACCGTGAAATTGATTGTCAATCGAAACACCGATCCCGCCTACAATCTCGCGTTCGAGGAGTATTTTCTCACCGACTTGCCGGGCGAATATGTGTTGCTTTGGCAAAACCGCCCGACGGTTGTGGTCGGCTGCAACCAAAACGTTTACAAAGAGATCAATCTTCCGGCTCTTACAGAAAAGAACATTTCTTTAGTGCGTCGTCAGACCGGAGGCGGAGCTGTTTATCACGATCTGGGCAATGTCAATTTCTCATTTATCACCCCGTATCGGGACGGCGACCTCTCGGAGATGAAAAAGTTTTGTGAGCCGGTTGTCGGTTATCTGGAAACGCTCGGCGTGAGTGCCACTTGCAGCGGCAGAAACGACATCCTCGTAGACGGCATGAAGTTTTCGGGCAATGCGCAGGCCGTGCGCAAAAACCGTATTTTACACCACGGGACATTGTTGTTTGACACCGACCTCAGCGTGCTCTCGACCGTTTTGACACCCGATTCCACTAAATTGTCGGGCAAGGGCATTGACTCGGTGCGCAGCCGGGTGACCAATCTGCGCTCGCATTTGAAAACCGACATGACCACAGCCGAATTTTTAGAGGGTCTTGCGGCGTTTTTCCGTACGGCAGGTTGTTTACCGGTCGCGCTCGAAAAAAGCGCGTCCGGAAGAATTGAGGCACTGCGTCGTGAAAAATATGCCAGTCGCCTTTGGACTTATGGCGAAAATCCCCCGTATCAATTCACCAACGGCGCCCGTTTTGCCTGCGGCGAGGTCACGGTCAGTTTTGACAGCTTATACGGGCGAATCGCCAACTTAAAAATCGGCGGCGATTTTTTGCTCAAACGTGCGACGAGCGAACTATGCACGGCGATCAACGAGACGCTGCATGAGAAAAAAGCGCTCTGTGAGCGGATTTCGACCCTCCCGTTAGGCGACTATATCGTCGGGATTTCACACGAGGAATTCTGCTCGCTGTTTTTTTAAAAAATCGCTTATAAAACCAGCACAAAACGCCGTAAAAACTTGATTTTTGCGGCGTTTTGTGCTATCATTTACTTAGGAAAGGTTGTGATTTTGTGGAGAGCTTGCAGCAGGTCTGGGATTCCGTCTGCAGTATCATCAAACAAAAAATTTCCACCGTCGCGTTCAACTCCTGGATCGGAATTATTAAGCCGCTCTTTTTAGAGGAGGACCGTTTTTATTTATCGGTTCCCTCCTCTTTTCAAAAAAATATCATCGAGACCAACTACGCCAAACTGATCGAATCCACTTGCGAGGAGGTCATGGGGTTTAAGTTGCATGCCGTTTTGCGCTCCGAGCAGGGCGAGCCCGAGGCGGCCACCGTCAAGAGCGCGCTGGACAGCCAATATACCTTTCAAAATTTTGTCGTGGCGGCCTCGAACAAGTTTGCCTTTGCCGCCGCGCAGGCCGTTGCCAAAGCGCCCGGCAGAACGTATAATCCGCTGTTGATTTACGGGGAGTCGGGACTCGGCAAAACCCACCTTTTAACCGCTGTTAAAAATACCATCGACGAAAATTATCCGTCTTACAACATTGTGGCGGTTCAGGGCGAGGATTTTATCAACGATTTTATCGAATCCATCACCCACAACTCGCAGCCGGATTTTCGCAAAAAATACCGCTTCTGCGACGTGCTGCTGGTGGACGATATTCAATTTATCGCCAACAAAACCGCCGTGCAGGACGAATTTTATTCGACTTTTGATAACCTTCACCGCGCCGGAAAGCAGATTGTGCTCTCCTCAGATCGGCCGCCGAAGGATATTTTATCACTTGATTCGCGTCTGCGCTCGCGGCTTGAACTCGGTCTTGCTGACATCGGTGCGCCCGACTATGAGACCCGCGTCGCCATTATCCGAAAAAAGGCGGAACTGGCCTCGCTGGAGCTCTCCGACGACGTTGTCGACTATATCGCCGACAAGATCAAAGTGAACATCCGCCAAATTCAGGCTGTGATTACAAAACTGTCGGCTAAATACATTATGAACGGGCAGGTTCCCACGCTTTCGCTGACCATCGAGACCTGCCACGACATCATTACCGATGTCAGTCGCCCCGCGATCACCGTGGACATCATCAAAGAGGAAGTCAGCCGGGTCTATCAGATTCCGCCGGAGGATATTTCATCCGAAAAACAGAGTGCCCAGATTTCGCTGGTGCGCCAGATTGCGATGTATGTGACCCGCGAATTGACGGGATTGTCACTCAAAGAGATCGGCGCGGAATTCGGCGACCGGCATTATTCCACGGTCAACTACGCCATCGCACGCACCGCAAAAGAGATCCGCAAAAACCAAAAGCTGAACGAGACGTTAGAAGATATTATGAAAAATATCAAAAGCAAACAGTGAGGAAAATTGAAATTTCAAAAGCCCGGTTTCCTAAAGATGATAAAATTGTGGAAAGATTTTTTAAGTGCTAAAAAACGTAAAAAGATTTCAACAATCGCATGAGGACGAAAAAACGGCTTAAAAATCAAGTGAAATTGAAGTTTCATAAAGATTAACGCCCCTACTACTGCTACTAAAATTATATATTTATATTCGGTGAATAAAGCCGATTTTTTGAGAACGGAAAGGTGGTCAAGCAATTGAAAATTATCTGTAATAAGAACGTGTTGACGGAGGCCCTATCTAAAGTGTCACGGGCCGTTCCCGCACAGTCGGCGATCAAAGAGACAACCGGTGTGCTGGTCTGCGGCAAAAAAGGGCTTGTCACTTTGACCGGATATGACCTTTCGATCGGAATTGTCTGCAATATTGAGGGCGATGTTGTCGAAGAGGGCAGCATTATTATTCCGCCGCCGTTTTTGGAGATCGTGCGCCGTTCGAGCGGCGAAGAGGTTGTGATTACGGTCGGCGAGGACCATATGATTTTGATTGAGAGCGGATTTACAAAGTTTGATCTGTTCGGACTGCCCGCCGACAATTATCCCGAACTGCCGATTTTTTCGGGCGACTTTACGTTTGACCTGCCGCAGGCGATTTTGCGCCGTCTGATTCGCCAAACAGTCTTTGCGGTCTCTCAGACCGAGGCCAGACCGGTTCAACAGGGCGTGCTGTTCGAACTTGAAAACGGAATTTTGACGACGGTTGCGTTGGACGGGTTCCGTATGGCGGTGAGCAAAGAAAATATCGGCTATCATAAAAACGGCAAGTTTATCATTCCGGGTAAGACGTTGAACGAAATTTTACGGATGCTCGGAGATAACGACATCGTCTCGCTGTCGGTCGGCAAGACCCACGCACTTTTTACGATCAACGGCTGCAAGGTTTATACCCGTTTGATCACCCAGGGCGAGTTTATCAATTACAAGTCCATTATCCCGAACACCTATAACACCGCCGTTAAGATCAATACCCGGGCGCTCATCGACAGCGTTGAGAAGGTCTCGCTGCTCGTCGAAAACCAGGCGGCAAAACGGGTGAAAAACTCCATCGTGGTACGGTTTGCCGATAATATCACGGCGCTCGGCTGCGTGACCATGGCCGGAAAAGCGCAGGATAAGATCAACTGCGAAATCACCGGAAACGACATTGAGGTGGGTATTAATAACAGCTATATCCTCGATGCGCTGCGGGCCGCCGAATGCGACGAGGTGGTGCTGCGCATGACGACAACATTTGCGGCGATCAAAGTTGTGCCGCCGGATGGAGACAACTTCACCTTCCTCGTGATGCCGGTGAGAAGCAAAAATGAGGACTGAGCAGATTCGGATCAGGGGCGACTACATCCGGTTGTGTGACTTATTAAAATTCTCCGGAGTCAGCCCCACGGGCGGCGAAGCCAAAAATGCGATCGAAGGCGGAAAGGTCTTTGTGAACGAAGAGCCCTGTCTTTTGAAGGGAAAGAAGATTCACCCGGGGGATACCGTCCAGTTTGACGGTCAGACGATCGAGGTGATCGGCGGTGCGGGTTGAACGGATTGCGTTTACCGACTTTCGAAACCTTGAAAACGCAGAGATTTTCCCCCACCCCGGTACAAACCTGATCGCCGGCGTAAACGGACAGGGCAAAACCAATCTGATCGAAGGCATCTGGCTGTTATGCGGACAGCGCAGTTTCCGACAGGCCAAGGAGGCCGAGACGGTGGCGTTTTCTAAAAAACGCGCGGTCATCGAGGCCGATATTTTTTCCGGAGAGCGCGTCAACCGATTTTCGCTGACACTGACCTCGCGGCGCAGCGCCTGTCTGAACGGGATTCACGTCGATAAAATTTCGGCTTTGGGCGAAAAATTTGCGGCGGTGGTGTTTTCACCGATTCATATCGAATTGATCCGGGAAGCGCCCGAGGCAAGGCGGGCGTTCTTAGACAGCGCCGTTCTTTCGACCAAACCGGCGTTTGCCGCTGTGCTGCGCGAATACGACGGGGTGCTGTATCAGCGCAATACCCTGTTAAAACGCTTACAAGCCGGTTACAGTTCCGAATTGGCAGACACTCTTGAGGCCTATACCAAACGGCTTGCCCAGATCGGGGCCAGGGTTTATGCCGCGAGAAGCCGTTATACCGCTCGGTTGTGTGAGGAAGCCCCACTGATCTACGAGAACATTTCGGGCGGAGAGAAACTTGAAATTGTCTATAAGTGTTCCGTCGAGGGCGGCGAACACTACGGTGAGGCATTATACGACGCCCTTCGCAGGGGTGTTGACGAGGACATCCGAAACGGATTTACCGGCGTAGGTCCGCACCGCGAGGACATGGAACTGATTTTGAACGGGCAAAAGGCCAGGCAATTTGCCTCGCAGGGGCAAAGCAAAAGCGTGGCGCTTTGTCTGAAGTTGGCGGAAGGACGGATTTTGGAGCGGGCGATCGGCCAAAAACCGGTGTTTTTGCTCGACGATGTGATGTCGGAGCTGGATAAAAACCGTCAAAACTATATCTTAGAAAACCTCGGCGAAAACCAGCTGTTTATCACCGGATGCGACTGCGCGGCGCTTTCCCGCCGACTGCCCAAAGGGGCGGTTTTTACGGTGAAAAGCGGGGTCGTGCACAAAAGAGGAGACAAAACAAAAAAATGTATATGCACATCGGAAACGACGTCAATGTTAAAGCCGCAAAAATCATCGGAATCTTCGACATAGACACGGCGTCTTACGGCAAGGGGACCAAGCTGTTCCTTGAAAAAATGCAAAAGAGCGGACGGGTGCTGACCATCAGCCCCGATTTGCCGCGGACGGTGATTTTGGCCGACGACGAGAGCGGGCGCGATGTGCAACTGTTTGTTTCGCCGATCTCGACGGCCACCATCGCAAAACGCGGCGAGACCGTTTTTAAATAGATCATCAAACGGATTAGAATATGGAGAATGAATAACTTATGGACGAACTGCATAACGACTTAAAACATGACGAAAAATACGGCGCTGAACAAATTGAGGTATTGGAGGGACTTGAAGCCGTCCGCAAACGCCCGGGTATGTACATCGGCTCGACAGGTCCGCGCGGCCTGCACCATCTGGTCTATGAGATCGTCGACAACTCTATCGATGAGGTCTTGGGCGGCTACTGCACCCAGATTGATGTAAAAATTCTGCCCGGCAACATTATCAGCGTGGAAGACAACGGACGCGGTATCCCGGTGGGCATCCAGCCCAAACTCGGTATTTCGGCGGCGACGGTTGTCTTTACGGTGTTGCATGCGGGCGGTAAATTCGGCGGCGGCGGATACGGATTTTCCGGCGGTCTGCACGGCGTGGGTGCCTCGGTGGTGAACGCGCTTTCCGAATGGTTTGAGCTCGAGGTCTGCGTCGACGGAAAGAAATATCATCAGCGGTTTGAACGCGGCACACCGGTCGAGGTGTTAAAAGAGATCGGCACCAGCGAATGCACCGGCACCAAACAGGTGTTTAAAGCCGATGGTAAGATTTTTGAGACGGTTGAATACGATTACGAAATTCTGTTAAATCGCTTTCGCGAACAGGCGTTTTTAAACGCGGGTGTGCGCATTGTATTCACCGACGAGCGCGACCCTGAAAATATCCGCACCGAGACGCTGCACTACGAGGGCGGTATCAAGAGTTTTGTGGCGCATTTAAATAGTTTAAAGAATTCAGAGCTGACCCACCCCGATGTGGTCTATTTCTGCTGTGAGGAAAACGGCAATCAAGCCGAAGTGGCCATGCAGTATACAGATAATTACAACGAGACGATTTTATCGTTTGCCAATAACATTCACACCCCCGAGGGCGGTACCCACGAAAACGGCTTTAAAGCGGCGCTGACCCGTTCGTTTAACGACTACGGGCGCAAATACGGGCTGTTGAAAGAGGCCGACAAAAACCTGTCGGGCGAGGATGTGCGTGAGGGGATCACGGCGGTGGTCAGCGTTAAGGTCAAGGATGCGCAGTTCGAGGGTCAGACCAAGCAAAAACTCGGCAACACCGAGATCACGGCACTGGTCAGCAACCTGACTTATAACAAGCTGATGACCTACTTTGAGGAAAGTCCTGCGGTCGCAAAGGCCGTGTTTAATAAATCGCTGATGGCGGCGCGTGCCAGAGAAGCGGCGCGCAAGGCGCGTGAGGCCGAACGGCGCAAGACCGCGCTTGACGGCGCGGCGCTGCCCGGAAAACTGACCGACTGCATCAATCGCGACAACGACAACACCGAACTTTTTATCGTCGAGGGCGACTCGGCAGGCGGCTCGGCCAAACAGGGGCGCGACGCTTACACGCAGGCGATTTTGCCGCTGTGGGGCAAGATGTTAAACGTGGAAAAGGCGCGTATTGACAAGGTCTACGGCAACGAGAAGCTGATGCCCGTGGTCACGGCGCTCGGAACCGGGGTCGGCTCCGATTTCGATTTACAAAAGCTGCGTTACGGCAAAATCATATTGATGGCCGATGCCGACGTCGACGGAAGCCATATTCGAACCCTGCTGCTGACCTTTTTGTTCCGATATATGCGGCCGCTGATTGACGCGGGGCATGTGTATATCGCACAGCCGCCGTTGTTCCGGGTGCAAAAAGGCAAGCGCTTTAAATACGTTTTTTCTGACGAGGAACGCGACCAGGTCATGCGGGAAATGGAAGCGGAAGTCAAGACCGGTAAGATGGATGTCCAACGTTATAAAGGTCTCGGCGAAATGGATGCGCACCAACTCTGGGATACAACCATGAATCCGCAGACACGCACGATTTTGAAAGTCGAACTGTCCGACGCGGTCTCCGCCGATCAGGTGTTTTCGATGCTGATGGGCGAAAAGGTCGAGCCGAGGCGCGAATTTATCGAGAAAAACGCACGGTACGTCAAGTACCTCGATATTTAGGGAAAGGAGCGTAAATAACGATGAATGAAAATAACGACAACAAGAACCTGCCGGAGCAGGATGGGATGGTCGTCACGGAAAACGGCGAGATCATGCCGGCCGCCAAAATCATCTCGGTGGAACTTCAATCCGAAATGAAGCAGTCCTTTTTGGACTATTCGATGTCGGTCATCGTGGCAAGAGCGCTCCCCGATGTGCGAGACGGGTTGAAACCCGTGCACAGACGTGTGCTCTATGCGATGTACGACACCAATCTGACAGCCGAACGCCCCTATTCAAAAGCGGTCGCCACGGTCGGTGAGGTCATGAAATATTATCACCCGCACGGCGATGCGGCAATCTATGACACGTTGGTGCGTATGGCGCAGGATTTTTCACTGCGCTATCCGCTGATTGACGGGCACGGCAACTTCGGTTCCGTGGACGGCGATCCGCCTGCGGCAATGCGTTATACCGAGGCCAGAATGGCAAAGATATCGAACCAGATGCTTGAAAACATCGAAAAAGAGACCGTGGATTTTGTCCCGAACTTTGACGGCTCCAAAACAGAGCCCTCTTGCCTGCCCTCCCGCTTTCCGAACTTGCTGATTAACGGGTCGGTCGGTATCGCGGTCGGCATGGCGACCAACATCCCGCCGCATAATTTAGGCGAGGTCATTGACGCCATCTACTGTTTGATCGACAACCCCGAAGCAGACATGAACGAGCTGATGCAGCACATCAAGGGGCCGGACTTCCCGACCGGCGGCATCATTATGGGTCGTTCGGGCATCCGCGAGGCATACGCCACCGGACGCGGCAAGATCACGCTGCGCGGCAAGGCCGAAATCGTGGAAAAGGGCAACAAATATCAGATCATCATCACCGAAATTCCGTATATGGTCAATAAGAGCCGTTTGGTCGAGAGTATCGCCGAACTGCATAAGACCAAACGCATCGAGGGGCTTTCCGGCCTAGTCGACGCGTCGGACAAAAAAGGCATGCGTATCATAATTGATGTCAAGCGCGACGCCTCCCCCGAGGTCGTGTTGAACCGGTTGTATTCGTACAGCCAATTGCAGGACACCGTCGGCATCATCATGTTAGCGCTCGTAAACGGCGTTCCCCGTATTCTGACGCTGAAAGAGATGCTGCAAAATTACCTCGATTTCCAGATCGAGATCATCACGCGGCGCACGCAGTTTGACCTGCGCAAGGCCGAGGAGCGCATCCATATTCTCGAGGCGTTGTTAAAAGCGCTCGATTTTATCGACGAGGTCATTGCGATTTTGCGCTCATCTAAAAACATCCCGGAAGGCAAACAGAGGTTGATGGATCGCTTTGAGTTTGACGAGATTCAGGCCGACGCGATTGTCGCCATGCGGTTCGGACAGCTGACCGGACTGGAGCGCAATAAAATTCTTGACGAGACAGGCGAGTTGGAAGTGAAAATCGCCGATTATAAAGACATACTGGCAAACCACAGCCGTGTGACGGCTATTATCAAAGAAGAACTCGGCGCGATCCGCACCAAATTCGGTGACGAACGGCGCACCGACATCGAAAATGTCTCGGGTGAGGTGGATGTCGAATCGCTGATCCCGGTGCAGGACTGCGTGGTCACCCGCACGGTGTTCGGATATATCAAACGGCTGCCCGCCGACACCTACCGCAGCCAAAATCGCGGCGGGCGCGGCATCTCCGGCATGACAAGGCGCGAGGAGGACTATGCCAACGAGCTGTTTGTGGCTTCGAGCCACGACACACTGGCGTTTGTCACCGACAGCGGGCGAATCTTCAAATTAAAGTGTTACGAGATCCCCGAGACCTCGCGCAATTCCAAGGGCATGAACGCGATTAACTTATTGCAGCTGCAATCCGAGGAAAAAGTGGCCGCGATGATGATGATGCCCGAGGCGGAAGAGGGCTTGCACTTTGTCTTTGTCACCCGCAAGGGAATTATCAAGCGCACCGCGTTGACCGAATTTGCCAACGTACGGCGCAGTGGCATCATCGCGCTGTCGATTGACGAGGGCGACGAGTTGGCCTGGGCTTCGGTGAGCGGCGGAGACGATGAATTTATCGTCGCGACCCGCAAGGGTATGGCCATCCGCTTTAAAGAGACCGATGTGCGCGCCATGGGCAGAAATGCGCGCGGCGTGAAAGCCATGACGTTGGACGAAGACGACGAGATTGTAGGTCTTGAAAAAATCCGCGAGGGCGCAACCCTTTTGACCCTGACCGAAAAGGGCTTCGGGCGCAGAACCGACCCCGAGGAATACCGCTTAATCCATCGCGGCGGCAAGGGTGTGACCAACTATAAACAGATTGACACAAGAGGACTTGTCACCGGTATTAAAATGGTGGATGAATCCGACGATGTGATTATGATTACCGACAGCGGCGTGATTTTACGCACTTCGGCCGATCAGATCAGCATGCAGAGCCGCTACGGCGGCGGTGTGACCGTGATGCGGGTCGACGACGGCTGCAAGGTCGTCACGATCACCTCCGCACCCAAGGAGGAAGCCGAAGAACCCGAGACGGACGAGAGCGTTACACCTGAGGGCAATACGCCCGAGAGCAGCGCGCCTGAGCGCGGGGAGAACCATGAGACAAATGAGGAAAACGAGCGTTAAAGCGGTTTTGACGATTTTGGCAGCGGTATTGATGCTCGGCGGCTGCAATTTAAGGGTAAAAATTCCACAGCAGATCATCGATCTGACCCTTCCCTATGTCGACGAAAACATCGTGACGACCTTTGACATTGTGCTGCCGCAGCACAAATATCTGGCCCTTGAAACCGAGAACCAGCGGCTGATGTATAAGGCCATGCTGCTTGCGATCAAAGAGCAAACGGCACAGACGCTTGAGATTCCCGGCGATCTGACCGATGAAGAGGTCAAAGACGTCTACGGGGCTGTCGGCGATGATTACCCGCAGTTTTTTGAGCCGTCGATCACCTATCGGATCATCAGGGTGCAAAACGGCAGCGACAAGGTAAAAAGCGTCTCCTGCGAACTCAGCTATATCGAAAACGATCCGGAGGCAGCCGCTGCCCGCAGACAGGCGCTCTACGACAAAGTCAATGCGATTTTGGCACAGGCCGTGACGATCACCGATCCGCTGCAAAGAGAACGGTTTTTTTACGAGACCGTGATCCACTCAGGCAAGTATGACAGCAACCAGCCGGATTTGATCAATATCGACCTCGATACGCACACGGCGTACGGCTGTCTGGTCGAGGGGGTTACGGTCTGCGACGGGTATGCAAAGGCGTTTGCGCTGTTGTGCAATTACGGCGGAATCGAGGCCTGGACTGAGAGCGGATATTTGGAGGGCATCTCCCACGCCTGGAACGGCGTGAAAATCGACGGTAAAATCTATTACTGCGACCCAACTGTAGACGACGCCGAGAGCCGGTATTACGGGGAGGATCATGTGGTGATCCCGAATCCCAAAAACACGGAGACCCTGACGGCGTTGCCCTCTGCGGCGACGATGCTGTATTTTAATCTGACACGCGCCGAGATGAGCGCCAATCATATCTTTCAATCGACCGCGACCGCCGATGATGCCACCAACAGTGCGGCGGTCACACAAGGCGCGCTGACCCGGTTTTCGAGCCGCAGCGAACTGGCCTCGTGGATGGCAGGGACGCTTTCGACGGCACAGAGCGGTTCGGGTTTTGCGGTTGCGGCGGATTTTTCGATTTCGATGAGCGGTTTCGGCGAGTTGATCTCGGGCGCGGGCATCACAAACACCTGTCTTTACACACAAAACGGCGCGGGAACCCGGTTTTATATTTACGTGATTTAAACAGATAAAGCAAATTTTCAAATAGTTGAAAGGAATGTTATCAACATGAACAACACGGAAAAGACCATGGATAAGATCGTCGCCCTATGCAAAGGGCGCGGATTTGTCTACGCGGGCTCGGAGATTTACGGCGGGCTTTCGAACACCTGGGACTACGGCCCCTTGGGCGTCGAGTTGAAAAACAACATCAAAAACGCCTGGTGGAAAAAATTCGTCAGCCGCAGTGAATATAACGTCGGTTTGGACAGCGCGATTTTAATGAATCCGCAGGTCTGGGTCGCCACCGGACATGTCGGCGGCTTCTCCGATCCGCTGATCGACTGCAAGGCCTGCAAGACCCGTCATCGCGCCGACAAGCTGATTGAGGACACGGGCTTCAATCCCGCCGGGTTGGACGACAAGCAGCTCATGGAATATATCCGTGAACATAAAATCCCCTGCCCTGAATGCGGCGCGTGTGATTTTACCGATATCCGCAAGTTCAATTTGATGTTCAAGACCTTTCAGGGTGTGACCGAGGACAGCAAGAGCGAAATTTATCTGCGTCCCGAGACCGCACAAGGCATCTTTGTCAACTTTGCCAACATCGCCCGCACCTGCCGCAAAAAGCTGCCGTTCGGCGTCGGTCAGATCGGAAAGTCGTTTCGCAACGAGATCACACCGGGCAACTTTATTTTTCGTGTGCGCGAGTTCGAGCAGATGGAACTGGAGTTTTTCTGCAAGCCGGGTACAGACCTCGAGTGGTTTGACTACTGGCGGGCGTTCTGCCGCGACTGGCTGCTTGCCATCGGGTTGAAAAACGAGAGCTTGAAGCTGCGCGACCACGACCCGAAGGAACTCTGCTTTTATTCCAAGGCGACCACCGACATCGAGTTTTTATATCCGTTCGGCTGGGGCGAGCTCTGGGGTATCGCCGACCGCACCGATTACGATTTGTCGCGCCACTCCGAGAGCAGCGGAAAAACGCTGGAATATTTCGATTCCGAGACCAACGAAAAGCTGGTGCCCTATGTCATTGAGCCGTCCCTCGGGGTGGAACGCACCTTCCTTGCGGTCGTGTGCGACGCGTATGATGAGGAAGTGGACGAAAAGGGCGAGACCCGCGTGGTCATGCGTCTGGCACCGTCGCTTGCGCCGTTCAAGGCCGCCATTTTGCCGCTCTCCAAGAAGCTGGCGGAACCGGCAGGCAAGATTTTTGCTTCCTTACGCGAGGAATTCAACTGCGACTACGACGATGCCGGATCCATCGGCAAGCGTTACCGCCGCCAGGACGAGATCGGCACTCCGGTGTGCGTGACCTATGACTTTGAGAGTGAGACCGACGGCTGCGTGACCGTGCGTGATCGAGATACGATGACCCAAAAGCGCATTCCGATTGCGGAATTGGCGGGGTTTGTGCGGGAGAAAGTCAAATTCTGAGTGAAGTTTAAGGGTAAAATGTAAAGTTTAAAGTGACATTTTATCGGTCATTGTGTATGCCGATGAAATGTCACTTTGATTTTAGTACGGGATGACCACAGGCTATCATTTACTATTCATACATACTAAGAAGTTCTTGAAAATTAATGCTAATTCCTACAGTTTTCAATAAATGTTTTCTTTGTTCATACAAATTAAAAAGTAAAGACTTATTGTCTTTGCCGTAATGTATTTGATTATGGCAATTACTACAAAGAGAAACAATATTTTCTTCTATATCTAAAGAAACATCAAACAAATCCTGATAAGCCATTGGGACTAAATGGTGTGGCTCTGTATATAGAATATCTGATTTCCTTCTTATAAAAGAAGGATGTGCGTTATCAATTTCGCACTTGAAATCTGCTATAGTTAATGCATTAATTGCTGTTTTTTTATCTCTCTTATAAATTAATTTGTCTTTAATTGAAATTGTAGTCATTTTTTCTTTAGGTACAGCTGAGTACATTTTATTAACGTCCTGTTGAAATGTTGTATTATTTATATCATCTAATAAATTTGCATCTTCGAAAGATTCCAATTTTTGATATTCATCGGAAATAGAAATTATGAACTTCGCTTCTTTTTGTTTTGAGCGAAGTGATTTTAAGCCAAATAAGACTTCATCATCGCGATTTATTATTAGTTTAGAATCAATTAGAGTTTGAATTTGTTCAAATTTACATGGTGAAATAAAACCAATAGTGTCCATAAAAACAGGCATATCGCCCCCTGGGATACGCACCTGTGCTTTTCGGGGTTGGCCCC
>CAZTDA010000006.1:0-18883 GCA_964612155.1 uncultured Eubacteriales bacterium
CAAAACTCCACTCCCTTGGAAGGGTGCCCGCAGGTCGGGGAAGTCAAATATGATCACCCGCCGCAGCGGTACCGCAACTCTTCACTTTTCACTATTCACTTTTCACTTGATATAAGGAGCAATCATGCAAGAAGTCATCCTGTTAAAATTGGGCGAGACCGTCCTAAAGGGTCTCAACCGCAATGTCTTTGAGGACATGCTGCTGCGCAATCTGCGTCGGCGTTTAAAACGCGTCGGCAATTACAATGTCTCGTTCGCCCAGTCCACCATCTACATCGTCGCGTTAAAAAACAAAGACGGCGAACTCTCCGACATCGACAAAGCTGAGGAAATCGCCGATCGTCTGTTCGGCATTGTCACCGTAGCAAGAGCCGCCGTGGTCGAAAAAAACTACGACAAAATCGCCGAAACGGCAGCCGAATATTGCGCCGATGAGCTCTCCCGCGCCAAGACCTTCAAGGTCGCATCCAAGCGCGCGGACAAGCATTTCCCGATGAATTCACCGCAGATCTGCGCCGAGCTGGGCGGATATCTGCTTGAAAAATATCCGAATCTCAAAGTCGACATCCACAACCCCGAGGTCACCGTCACGGTCGAAATCCGCGATTGGGCGGCTTATGTCCACTGCGGCAGCCATAAGGGAGCGGGCGGATTGCCGACCGGCACCTCCGGCAGGGGCATGGTGCTGATCTCGGGTGGTCTTGACAGTCCGGTTGCCGCCTGGATGATGGCAAGGCGCGGCCAAATTCTCGAAGCCATCCACTTCGTAAGCCCGCCCTACACCGGTCCGCAGGCCGAGCAAAAAGTCGTCGATTTATTGCGCAAGGTCTCGCAGTACGGGGGCCGCATCAATCTGTATCTCGTCGGCTTCACCGAAATTCAGGAGGCCATTTCAAACAACTGCCCCGAGCCGCTGTTCACCATCATCATGCGCCGCTTTATGATGCGCATCGCGCAAAAAAAGGCGCTGGATACCGGCTGTGAATGCCTGATCACCGGCGAAAGTTTGGGACAGGTCGCAAGTCAGACCATCGGCGCGCTGGCTTGTACCGACGCGGTCTGCGAAATCCCGGTGTTCCGTCCACTGATCGGTACCGACAAAGAGGAGATCGTTCAAGTCGCCCGCAAGCTCGACACCTACGACATCTCGATTTTGCCCTATGAGGACTGCTGTACGGTCTTTACACCCAAACACCCCAAGACCAAACCGCATCTTGCCGAAATCCTCGAAGCCGAAGCCGCTCTCGACATCGACGGCCTGATCGAAAGCGCAATGGCAACCATCAATAAGTTGATCATCACACCCGAAAAGATATAATCAAAAAAACAAGAAAAAAAAGAGAAGAGTGAACTGCCGGGGAGGTACATAATATCATGAAAACGGGGTTGAAAATTATTTTAGTTGTTTTGGGTGCCGTGCTGGTCACAGGCGGCTCCATTGCGCTGACTTCCTTAGCCGGAAGCGGTCAAGCCGTATTTGCTCCGGTCAAATCGGGCAGCGAAGCAAGCGCACAGTCGCTCTTGCAGCAAGCCATCGCCCCCGCCTCCGAACAATCCGTAATTTCCGCGTCGTCTTCACAAATGAGCTCGGTCGTAAAATCATCCGAACCGGAACCCGAGAGTTCCAAGGCGAGCAGCAAGGCCTCTTCTAAAAAGACGAGCAGCAAGGCCTCCTCGGCTGCTTCTTCTTCGCAGGCCAGCCAGGTGACCACTTCGATCTCATCGGTGCCCAGTACGCCGTCGACTGTCAGTGTTATGACCAAAGAAGAACGTTGGTCATCGAAACTGGCAATTTTAAACGACTGGACGCAGTTTCAAAAGATGCTTGCCGACCCCGACAACGAGTTCTGGGACGACGAGGAATTTTGGATGGGCGAAGACCAGATGTTTTTAAACCCCGAGTCCTATTATGCCTCTTCCAAAACCTCGACCGTGACATCGGTTCCTTCCTATTCCGACAGCGAACGCCTCAAGGTCATGCAGACCGACAAAGTGACGACCCGCAACGGCAGTACGCTGACCACGGATACATATTATAACACCGTTTTGCGCATCATCGGCGCGGAGCTGTCCCCGTCCTATTCCGACGAGTGCATCAAGGCCCAGATGGTCGCTTCTTACACGTTCCTGCGTTATCATGCGGGTTATACAACCATACCGCCCACAGCGATTTTAGACGATCTCTCCGACATGAAATCCTATTGGAAAGACACCGGCATGCAGCGCCTTTATAAGCTGCTTGAGGAAGTCGGCGGCTTTATGCTGTTCATCAACAATCATCCGATCCTGTCCACCTACGGGGCCATCAACAACGGCATGACGAACAATATCGTCGATGTTTGGGGCAGCAACGGCAAGGACGGCTACGGCACGCCGTATACCTATCTCGCCGGCGGCATCGACTGCAGCATGTGGGACGGCAAGGCCAAGGGCTACGCGACGCAGATCATCCTCCCCTCCTCGGTTGTCAAAACGCAGCTTGAGGATTATTTCGGTTTCACGCTCGGCAGTGACCCCTCCAAATGGCTTGTCATCACACGCAATAACGCGTTCGGCTATGTCATGAGCGTCTCGGTAGACGGCAAAGTAAACACCACGGGCAAGGATTTGCGCGGTTATGTCTTTACAAGCGGTCATGTCGGCTCTAAAAACGCCCTGCGTTCCACTTCTTTTACAGTGCAGTACAACGCGGCGTCCGATTCGTTTTACTTTGATGTTAAGGGCTACGGCCACGGTGTCGGCATGAGTCAGGAGGGCGCCCAGCAAATGGCGCTTGCCGGCTACAAATGGCAGGATATTGTCAAGTTTTATTTCCCCGGAATTTCCATTGTATAAGTTTTATAGTTTGTTAGTGTAGAATTGAAAGTGTAAAACGTAAAGTGACATTCCCGTCTAACATGTGCGAATGTCACTTTTTGCTTCACATATTACTAAGGACGAAAACTCCTATACCTGTCATCTGCTCATTTATGAAACGACCAAGCCAATCAGAATGTCACTTTACACTATACACTTTAAACTTTTCACTGAGAATTTTCGAAACCCTGCAATAAAATCTCCTCTCATCCGTTATAACACTGTAGGCCTTTTTGAGACCGTAAAGGATGGCGACGATGGATACCGAAGAAAAAAGCAAACTTTTCGAGTTCTTCGCCGCAGAGGGCCGAAACCTGCGGCGGTATGTGACTTCAAAACTGCGCAGATACAGCGAAGCGGACGCCGAGGATATCATCGGCGACGTGATGTTAAAGCTGTTCACCCGCGCGCAGCCGTCCGGTCCGCTCGACAACCCCGCCGGCTATGTCTACCGCGCTTTAAATAACAAGATTATCGACTATCAGCGAACACAGGGGCGCACCGTCTCCCTCGAGGGTTGTTTGGACGAAGACGGCGAATTAAATCTGATGACGCTTCTGTCCGACAGCACCCCGAGCCCCGAAAGAGAAGCCGAACGCCGCGATTTTATGCACCGGTTCGGTAAAGCGATCGATACGCTCGACCCCAAACAGCGCGCGGTGTTCCTCGCCACAGAACTGGACGGAAAATCATTCAAAGAGTTGTCCGAGCGCTGGGGCGAACCCATCGGTACCTTGCTTTCCCGCAAATCCCGAGCGACCAAAGCCCTTAAAAAAATCCTGAACGACGAAACCATCTGACCAAATAAGGAGTTTATATTATGAGCAGCATCAAATCTAAATGGAAAAACATCCCCAAACCCATCCGCATCATCCTCTGGACAATTCTCGGCATCCTCGGTGTCGTCGGGATGGGCATCCTCTTCGGCTTCGGCATCATGTGGCTTTGGAACTGGTTGATGCCGGCCATCTTCGGCCTGGGCGAGATCACCTATTGGCAGGCCATCGGTATCTTTGTTCTCGCCAAACTGATCTTCGGCTTCGGCTCACACAGCGAAAAAGATAATTCCAAACCCAAAAAGGGTCCAAACAGACGCTGTGACGAGGATGGATCCGACTGGACGGAATATGAATCCTGGTGGGAAACCGAGGGCAAAAAGTCCTTTGAAAAATACAAAGAGCAAAAACCCGAAACTTCGGATCAGTGAAAAAGAAATCTCATAGGGGCACGCATTGTGCGTCCGTCGCCCGACTCCGCCTTTACACAGAGGTGAACGCACAGCGCATGCTGTGGTCTATCATAAAAAAACACTTCGCTTTTTCCGCCAACCAAGGAATTCAAAAATGACTTAATTTTAAAGTGACATCCCCGGCAAAAACAGCCAACGGAGATGTCACTTTAAACTTTACATTTTACACTTTACGATTACCTGTATATTATAAGCTGTCCAAAATGCGATCTACGACCAGCTGTCGAAAGTCCGGCGACAACATCATAAAATACGCGGTAAATCCCGTCACGCGCACCACCAGATCGGGGTATTTCTCGGGATTTTGATGCGCGTCCAATATCTTGTCTTTTTTGATGATGTTCACATTAATCAATGTTCCGCCCTGATCGACATGTCCTTTCAACAGTGCCATCACTTTTTCGATGCCGCCCTCCTCGGCTTTCAGACCCGGGTCGAGTTCCAGCTGCCAAGGCGCGGTGTTGCCGTAACCCGGCTGAATGGCAGCGATGCCGTTTGCCACCGCAGTCGCAGCGCCGTCGCGGCGGAAGTTGTTATTGGGGTTTGCGCCGTGTGTAATCGCGGCATGCGCTTTCCGTCCGTCGGGCGTCGCACCGACCGCAGCGCCCAATTCCATGGTGTTCGCCCAGGAAAACCACCCGGGGACTAAAATTCGGTCGTTCGGCATCGGATAGTTGTGCACCGCCTCTGTAAATGTCCGACTGATCTTTTGCGCCCAAAAGTCGCCCCGGCTGTTGCCCTGACAATACCGGTCGGACGATTTTAACATCAGTTGAATCCGGTCATACGGCGCGCCTTCGAAATCATGTTTGAGCGCCTCAACCACTTGACTCCAAGTCAGCACTTTTTCATCCTCGACCCGCTGCTGCAGCGCCGCGAACGAATCGGCGACCGTTGCAAGTCCCGCCCCGTCAACACACATGTTAAAATAGTCGGCGCACTGGGTGATGTCCAGCCCCTGTTCGAGGGTATTGTGCATCATCAGATTCAACACCAGCTCGGGCATGTATTTGTGCATATGGTCGAGGTGAAAATTGATGCCCTGAGCCGTCGTGTCAATGGCGATATTCAGGTGGTAAACAAACCGCTCCCACAACTTTTGAACGGTGGGCTCCGGCTCTTTTGAAATCTCTTGAAACGCCACTTCAAAAACTTTTGCCGTGTTGATCTTGACCGTATCGTTGAGGGTATATTCGGTTCCGGGCATGGCGTTCCAGTGGCAGCCGACCGCCACCCGGTCGCAGGCCATCTGCGAGGTCATCTTGCGGTTTTTCGCAAACCCCATCAGCCCCTTATCGCCCGAAAAACGCGGCCAGCCGTTGCCGTCTTCAAACAGATATTCCACGCCCTTGCGAAACAATTGCGGATTGATTCCGTCATAAAGCCGGATCGTGATATTCGCCGCGCTGTTCAGCCAGTGCCCGGCTTCAAGCATTAAAAATGAGAGCTCGTTGGTCCGATCTTTTCCGTCCACATCGTGCCCGCCGATCTGATAATAATGCGGGTTCAACAGCATCAAATTGGCTAAGATAAACGTCGCTTTGTCGTCGTCCAATATTCCGGCGGCTTTATCGCGCAGATAAAACGGATAGAGGAACTGATCGATCTGCATACCCGCACCTTCGCTGTTGTAAGTCCAACCCGCATTTTGGAACCACCCCATCCACTGGCACATCTCCAAAAAGGTACGCGGCTCCCGCTGCATCAAATTGACATTGCAGTCGTACATCTCGTGCAGCGTCTTTAAAATATCCGGGTCGGTCTCGGTCTCGATGAACTTTTGAATCACCGGCAGATGCCGCCCGATATAGCGGATGATCGCCTCAACGACCCGCTTTTCGGCGTCGTAAAACTCGTAATGCGATGCGTCATTGAGCGCTCTATATTTCTCGATTTTCGCAATCAGCCCGGGAAAACCCAGTTTCGCGCCGATATGATAATCGGGGGCAAAGTGCTGGTTTGCACCGATGCCGCTGATGATTTGATATTTCTCTTGGTTTTCCTTCAGAAAATCATAAGAGGGGATTGTGTCGGGCCAAAATCGAATGTATTGGACATTCGCCAAATCCTGCAGGATATAAGTATGCCGTCCCGCGAGAATTTCGACCGAATCGACATAAACGGGGCACTCGTCCAAAAACTTGGCCATATTGACCGAGAATTCGGTTGCGCCGCACATAATGCCGGGTCGCTCGGTAATCGGTTCAAAACGAAATCCCACCGGGAGTGGAATTCCGCCGTTGTCGTCTACGTCTTTATACCCTCTTTGTGCCTTCTTTTCTAACGTATGCTTGATTTTGGTCTCATGCAGCTGTGCGGCTCTCTCCCGGTACGTTGCCATGGTTTTATGCCTCCGATATATTTATGAATATTAAAATGAATCCAATATGCGGTCAACCACCAGCTGCCTGAAATCTTGTGACAACATCATAAAATACGCGGTAAATCCCGTCACGCGCACCACCAAATCGGGGTATTTTTCGGGGTTTGCGTGTGCGTCCAAAATCTTGTCTTTCTTAATAATATTGACGTTGATCAACGTCCCACCCTGATCGACATGACCCTTTAACAGCGCCATAATCTTCTCGATGCCGCCTTCCTCGGCTCTCAGACCGGGGTCGAGTTCGAGCTGCCAGGGCGCGGTGTTGCCGTAACCCGGCTGGATCGCGGCAATGCCGTTGGCGACGGCGGTTGCGGCGCCGTCACGGCGGAAATTGTTGTTGGGGTTTGCACCGTGCGTAATCGCGGCATGGGCTTTTCGGCCGTCGGGCGTGGCGCCGACCGCAGCGCCGTATTCCAGCGTATTGGCCCACGAAAACCACCCGGGAATCAACACGCGGTCATTCGGCATCGGGTAGTTGTGCACCGCTTCCGAAAAAGTTCTGCTGATCTTCTGCGCCCAAAAGTCGCCCCGGCTGTTGCCCTGACAATACCGGTCGGAGGATTTTAAAATGAGTTGAATGCGGTCATACGGCGCGCCGTTAAAATCGTGTTCAAGTGCCTCGGCGACCTGCGCCCAGGTCAGCACTTTTTCGTCTTCCACGCGTTGCTGCAAGGCCGCAAACGAGTCGGCAACCGTTCCGAGTGCCGCGCCATCGACGCACATATTAAAATATTCGGCACATTGGGTCACATCGAGTCCTTGCTCAAGGGTGTTATGCGTCATCAGGTTTAACACCACTTCGGGCATAAATTTGTGCATGTGCTCCAGGTGAAAGTTGATGCCCTGCGCGGTCGTGTCAATGGCGATATTTAGGTGATCAACAAACCGTTCCCACAATTTTTGAACCGTGGGCTCGGGTTCGGAGGTGATCTCTTCAAACGCCACTTCAAATACTTTTGCGGTGTTGATTTTCACACAGTCATTCATCGTATATTCCAGCCCGGGCAGCGAGTTCCAGTGACAGCCGACAGCCACGCGTTTACGCGCCAGTTCCAGCGTCATCTTCCGGTTTTTCGTAAAGCCCGATAAACCCTTGTCGCCCGAAAAACGCGGCCAGCCGTTGCCGTCCTCGAACAGATATTCCACGCCCTTACGGAATAAATCCTGATTAATCCCGTCGAACAACCGAATTGTGATGTTCGCCGAGATGTTCAGCCAGTGTCCCGCTTCAAGCATCAAAAACGACAATTCGTTGGTCTTGTCTTTTCCGTTCTTGTCCGGCCCGCCGATTTGGCAGTAATGCGGATTGAGTAACATTAAATTCGCCAAAATAAAAGTCGCCTTGTCATCATCCAAAATTCCGGCGGCTTTGTCGCGCAGATAATACGGATATAGCAGCTCGTCGATCTGCATGCCCGCACCTTCGCGGTTCAGCGTCCATGAGGCGTTTTGAAACCATCCGATAAACTGACACGCCTCCAAAAAGGTGCGCGGCTCGCGCTGCATCAAATTGACGTTGCATTCGTACATCTCGTGCAGTGTCTTTAAAATATTCGGGTCGGTCTCGGTCTCAATGAACTTTTGAATCACGGGCAGATGCCGCCCGATATAGCGGATAATCGCTTCCACAACCCGTTTTTCGGCATCGTAAAATTCAACATGCGAAGTGTCATTCAATGCGCGGTAATGTTTTATCTTCGCAAGCAGCCCCGGGAACCCCAGTTCGAGGCCGATGTTATAGTCGGGCGCAAAGTGGTTGTTCGCGCCGATGCCGCTGATGATATTGTATTTTTTTTGATTCTCTTTCAGATGGTCATAAGAGGCAATAAACTCGGGCCAAACGGCACCCCACGGGATATTTGCCGCTTCCAGCATCATTCTTGTATGCCGCCCCGCCAAAATTTCAATAGGATCGACATAAAGCGGGCACTCATCCCAGAACTTCGCCAAATTGACCGAAAATCCCGTTGCGCCGTAAATGACATTCGGGCGCTCAAGAATCGGTTCGAAATGAAAACTCTCGGGCATGGGAATACCGCCGTGGTCGTCGGAATTGACAAACCCCAGCTGTGCGGTTTTTTCCATGCTGTGCCGAATCTTGGTTTGGTGCAGCAAATCCGCTCTTTGGCGATAGGTGATCATGTTGTTATGCCCTCCGAATTTAGTTCCGTTGTATTTTATTCAACTCATTTTCACATTGGCAAAACGAAAGGGAATCGCATATTTTGCAACAATTTCCCCGAGCATGGCCTTGAGCGCGGCCTTGTCGGGCTTTTCGAATTGCCGGATAAAATCGGTGTTTTCCACCTCTTTGCTCAACCCCAGCGGGTGATAAGGCAAAACCTCGTAATAGTCCAACTTTTTTAATCCGGCCGCAAATTTCACTATGGCTTCGAGTTCCTCCGCCGCATCATTCACGCCGGGAATTACCGGTGTGCGCAAGACAATTTTGGCTCCGGCACGATCGAGTTTAAAAAGGTTTTCTTTCACGCTCTCGTTGGAGACGCCGGTGTATTTCATATGTATTTCATCGTCAAAGACCTTTAGATCAATCATCCATACATCGACAAACGGGAGTGCCGAATTCATCACTTCAAACGGAAGCGACCCGTTGGTCTCTACTCCGCAGTGAATGCCCCGTTCCTTTGCGGATTTTAACAGATCAAGCAGGAATTGAGGCTGCATAAACGGCTCTCCGCCCGAGATGGTCACCCCGCCGCTCTCGCCGTAATAGGGCTTATCGGCCATAATCTCTTCCATCACCTGCTCGACCGTCATCTCTTTGCCGCATAAAATCCGCGCGCCGGAATAGCACCCCTCGGCGCAGTGCCCGCAGTGCAGACAAAGTTTGGGGTTAAACACATATTCGGCATAGGTGTGAATCGCCTCGGGATTGTGGCACCACGCGCAGCGCATGTTGCAGCCCTTTAAAAAAACGGTCGTGCGGATGCCCGGCCCGTCGTGTACCGACGTCCGCTGAATGTTTGAAATCAAGCCGGTCACCCGGCTATCCGATATCATGTTCGATCAAATTACCTTTCCGATCATTATTTAAGCGTATCACATGTACGAAAGATTAAAATTTATAACATTTTACGGTTCACTCAGAACGAATAACCTGACAACGGCCTTAGTGTAACACAACCCTATTTCCTTTGCAAGATGTTTTCAAAAACAGCGCCGTGGTGCATTTTTCATATAAATTTTGCTTGAATCTGCCTAAAAATCGATGTCGTCTCATCTTCCATATACATACCCATGACCGAACCCACGGTTCCCCCCACTTACTTCCTTAGGGAACGCACAGCTCATTTTTAAATTGACAAACAGACTGCGTAATTCTTTTCATTTCCCTATTCGCACAAACCGCTTGCATTTTCTTAAAAAACAAAATATAATAAATCAAACTGAATACCAAAAGCGTTGAAGAGAAAGAGTATGATTTGTTGCAGTTTCAGAGAGAAGATGGCCGGTGCGAATCTTTACCAAAGCAAATCAGAAGCCCTCTCGGAGCTGTGAATCGAACGGCATACGCCAAGTAGACCTCAACGGAAAAGCTGAATTCCGCCGTATAAAGGGAAGACAACATAGGATTATATGAGTTTATATTTCCTGCGTTGACAGAGCGCGGAGGAGCTCCTCCGAATTTAGGTGGTACCACGGACAACTGTTCGCCCTAAGCCGTTTTTCGGCTTGGGGTGTTTTTATTTTGAAAAGGAGGAATTTTTATGACAGGAAACGAAATGCGCAAAACCTTTATCGCTTATTTTGTAACAAGAGGGCACACCGAAATCCCATCAGCTTCGTTATTACCGGAAAACGATCCGAGCGTGCTGTTCACCACCGCCGGAATGCACCCGCTGGTGCCTTATCTGCTCGGCGAGCGCCATCCCGGCGGCAAGCGGCTGGTCGACGTGCAAAAATGCCTGCGCACCGACGACATCGACGAAGTGGGCGACGATTTCCACCACACCTATTTCGAAATGCTCGGTAACTGGTCGCTCGGTGACTATTTCAAAACCGAATCCATCCAAATGAGTTATGAATTTTTGACCTCGGTACTCGGGATTCCCCGTGAAAAACTCGCCGTTACCGTCTTCGGCGGATATCAAGAAATCCCGAAAGACACCGAGGCATATGACTGCTGGAAAACCGTCGGGCTCTCGGACAGTCAGATTTTTTACGGCGGCATGAAAGAGAACTGGTGGGGACCCGCCGGGCAAACCGGCCCCTGCGGCCCCGACACCGAGATTTTTTATGACACCGGAAAGACCTCCTGCGGCGAGTTCTGCGGGCCGCTCTGCGACTGCGGTCGTTTTGTCGAGGTCTGGAACAATGTCTTTATGCAGTATAACAAAGATGAAAACGGGAATTTTCACCCGCTCAGCCAAAAAAACGTTGATACGGGCATGAGCTTGGAACGCATTACGGCGGTTTATAACGGTTTATCGAACAACTACGAGACAGACCTGCTCAAACCGATCATCGAGAAAATTGCGGAACTGACCGAGGCATCCTATACGGACGAAAACATCCGAAACTTTCGCATCATCACCGACCATATGCGGGCGGCGGTATTTGTGATGGGCGACCCGAAAAAAGTCGCACCCTCCAATACCGAACAGGGTTATATCGTCCGCCGCTTAATTCGCAGAAGCATCCGCTATATCCGCAAAACCGGGGTCACCCGCAACATCCTGCCCGAGCTCATCTCTACCATCATCGCATTGAACGCGCCTGTTTATCCCGAACTCGAAAACAATCAAAACTTCATCTATGAGCAAATCGAACACGAATATCACGCCTTTATCGTCACCCTCGATAGGGGTCTGAAAAAGGCCGAGCAGTTTTTCGAAAATTGCCGCACAAGCGGGATTCTTTCGGGTGAACTGGCGTTTATGCTGTATGATACATTCGGCTTCCCGATTGAAATCACAGAAGAGCTTGCCGCCGAAAAAGGCATGAAAGTCGATACCGACGGCTTTCACCAAAAATATTCCGAGCATCAGCAAAAATCCCGAGACGGCGCACAGGAAAAATTCAAGGGCGGTCTTGCCGACCACAGCAATCTCACGGTAAAACTGCACACCGCCACACATTTGCTGAACGGCGCTCTGCGGCAAGTGCTGGGCGATGAAGTGTATCAACGCGGCAGCAATATCACGCCCGAACGCCTCCGGTTCGACTTCTCTTTCGACCGAAAACTCACCGAAGAAGAACTTGACAAGGTCTCGCAAATCATCAACGAGGCAATCGCAAAAAATATTTCGGTGGAGTGCCGCGAAATGACGGTTGACGAAGCAAAAGCGGCGGGTGCGGTCGGCGTGTTTGAACAAAAATACGGCGACACCGTCAAGGTCTATTCGATCGAGGGCTATTCCAAAGAAATCTGCGGCGGCCCGCACTCCGTCACCACCGGCGACCTCGGTTCGTTTCAAATCCTAAAAGAAGAAAGCTCCTCCGCCGGTGTTCGAAGAATCAAAGCCGTTATATTGTAGGGAACGGTCTTGACCGTTCCGAGCGAATGCAAATTCGCCACAGGCACTGCCAATAATTTAATAAGCAAACAAACGGGCGTTGCCCGTTTTGTAGACGGTTATCGAACAAGGTCCGAAGACCGTTCCCTACCGATCAAATCTCTAGCCCCATTCCTCCCTTGATCGTGCATATCAAATGTGGTAAAATAAATACAGCAATTATGGGGGATAAAACATGCTCAAATTCATAGTCGGCCCCCCCATGTCGGGCAAGACATGGGAAATAAAAAAACAAGCCGCCGAACGCCCCAAACAAGGCGAAAAGGTGCTTTTTGTCGTACCCGAGCAGTTCGTTTTCTCCAGCGAACAAATGCTGTTAAAAGCGGGCGGGGAGGGCTTTGTTCGCACCGCCGAGGTGACATCACTTTCAAAATTGGCACACAAACTCGGTGCCGACGGCTGCAAGATGGCCGATGCCGCCGCCAAACAGGCCTTGATGTCACTGGCGATCTCGCAGATATCCGACGAGCTGACAATCTATAAAAAGCAATCCACCCGCGCCGATTTTATCCCGATGGCACTTGCAGCCATCCACCGGCTCAAACGTGCAGGCCTCGACGAAACCAAATTGCACGACCTTTATATACGCGCCAAAAGCCCCTTCTTAAAGCAAAAGCTCTCCGATCTCGCGCTGCTCTCGGGCGCTTACAACGCGGTGATGGGTGACAAATATTTCGACCCCGACGACGATATGAAACGGCTGTCACAGATTCTTGAAAAAAACAATCCTTATCAGAATTCCTACATATACTTCGACGCCTTCAAGGACTTCACGGGTGTGGAGTATGACGTTTTGCGCCCGTTGATCTGCGGTGCCAAAGAGGCGGTTTTCACCTTCACCTCCGACCGGGAGAGCTTTTTAAAATGCGACGGCTGTATGTTGTTTTCCACTGTCGACCGCACCGCTTTGAAACTCATTGAGCTCTCCGGTGACCCTTCTTATGAGACCCGATTTCTCGACGACACACACTTTGTAAGCGCCTTCCTGTCCTCGCTCGAAAAGGCCTTTCGCACCTCAGGAACCACAGACACCTCATACGACGACAGCTTCACCGTCAAGTGCTGCTCCGGCCCGGTTGAGGAGGCCGAACGCGTCGTTTGTGACCTTGAAAACCGCGTGCGCAGCGGTCAAATCCGCTACAGCGACGCGGTCATCATCGCCCGCGACTGCAAGCCGCTGCAGGGCATTCTCGACCGCACTTTAGCCAAATACAACATCCCGTTTTTCTGGGACAACCGCAAGCCGCTCTCGGCCTCGCCGATCTTCCGGTTTCTGCGCAGTGCGCTTGAGGTCGCCTGCGGGGACGGTGCAAAGCTGCTCGGCTGCCTCAAATCCGGCTATTTCGATCTCGACACCAAAGCCGTCTGCCGCCTCGAAAATTACGCGCTCGAAAACGGCAAGCGGACGCTGTCCGACTTTAAAAAGGCCTGGCCCGACCCCGAGATCGAAAAAATCCGCGCTTCGGCCATGCGGCGCCTTGACGCACTCGCATCAGGTATTGATAAAGCTGACGCATTGGGTTTTGCCACCGCCATCTACGAATTCTTACAAAACAGCGGCGTGCGCAAGCGCTTTGACGAACTCGCCGAACTCGAAAAAATTCCGCGCCTTGAGGCCATCATGACCGATCCTCGGCGCGCTTATAATACCCTGATGACGCTGCTTGACAGCTTCGTCTCTGCGCTTTCGCACAACGAGGCGCTGCCCAAGCTGAGTAAGCGCCGTTACTACGATATTTTGACGCTGATGGCCGACGCGATGACCATCGGCGAAATTCCCGCGCACATCGACTGTCTCCAAGTCGGCGATGCCGATTTGATCCGCCCCGCGTACGCCAAAGCCGTGTTTTTGATCGGTGCGAACAGCGGCGTTTTCCCCGCCGACCCCTCGGAGTTTCAGCCGTTTTCCGCCGCCGAGAGCCGCGAGCTCGCCGAGCTCGGTGCCGATCTTGCCGACGAACCCGAGCGGCAGGTCTCCGACGAGGACTATCTGGTCTACAGCGCCTTATTTTGCGCCCGCGAATATCTGTCGGTGAGTTATAATCTCTCCAACCTCAGCGGGACCGAACGGCTTCAGCCCTCGCCGTTTGTGCGCCGTCTGCTCGAAATCGCCCCCGAAGCCGCAAAAGCCCCCTCAGCCGATTTTTCCGAGCGGATCTTCAACCCCGATCAAGCCGCACTTTTATTGTCCGAAGCCGACCCCGTCAAACGCGCCTCTTTGGAAAGCGCCCTTCAAAACGCAGGATATGGCGCAATGGTGGAATCCCTCAAAGACAGCGCCGAATACGGTAAAAACCAACGCGCCCAAAACGCCTCTTCTCTGCTGTTCGGCAAAAAAATGCAGCTCTCCCCGTCGCAGGTCGAGCACTTTTCCAAGTGCCGATTCGCCTATTTCTGCAACTACGGCTTAGGCGCAAAGCCCATCCGACAAAAAAAGCTTGACGCGATGCAGTGGGGCACCGCCGTTCACTATGTGATGCAGCACCTTTTTCAAACATATCCGCAGGGTGTCACCGCTCTCTCCGACGAGACCGTAAAAACCGAGATCGAACGGCTTTTGGAAGCGTCAATAAAACAGCTGCTGCCGCCCGATTTTGCCCCGAACGGCGAGGCGAAATTTTTTCTCGAAAAGCTAAAATCCGGCCTGCTCAATGACGCGCGCCGAATCTCCCAACACCTTGACAACAGCAAATTCAAAACCGTCGGCTGCGAGATTGAGATAGGCCCCGATAAAGAAATTCCGTCCCCGACCTATGAATATAACGGTTCCGCCGTGACTTTGCGCGGCAAAATCGATCGCGTCGACCGCTACGACGCTCCCGACGGTAAATCCTATCTCACCGCTGTTGACTATAAAACCGGCGACGCCAATTTCACTATGACAAACCTAAAGGACGGCAGCAAAATCCAGTTGGCCTATTACCTCAAAGCCCTGTGTGCCGACGGCAGCAAATATAACGGCTGCATCCCCGCCGCCTTTTTCTATTTTCCGTTAAACGTCAAACAGTCCCCCGCCGACTCCGAGGACGAGGCCGAAAACTCCTCCGGCGACTTCACCCGCCTGCAGGGCTTTGCGCGTGACGGCGAGGCGCTTGCCGCGCTCGGCGGTGCGGATTTTTGCAAGAGCGCCAAAGCCAACGGCATGGATATGGAGAGCGCGTTCGATCGAGTCGACGAGTTGGTCATGGGCATGGCGCAAAAGCTCTCCGACGGCGATTTCGCCGCCGCGCCTTTGAATACCCGCGATTGCAAATACTGCGATTATCAACGTGTCTGTTACCGTCAAGCCAACGCCGAAAGCGGAGAGGAGGGCGATGACGATGAGTGAGCGGCAATTTAATCCCGAACAAGAGCGCGCCATCGCGTTTGAGGGCGGCAACCTGCTGGTCAGTGCGGCGGCGGGCAGCGGCAAAACCAGCACCCTGACCGCCCGCGTGCTGCGCAAACTCCTCAATGACGAAAATCCCATCGACATCGACCGGATGCTGATCGTCACCTTTACCCGCGCAGCAGCCGCCCAGATGAAAGATAAAATTTCAACAGCGCTTTCAAAGGTCAAAACCCCGCGCGCCAACCGCCAGCAGATTTTACTCCCCACCGCCCAAATCTGCACCATCGACGCGTTCGGTCTTTGGTTGATTCGTCAGTACGGCTCGGCTATCGGCCTGCCCGTCAATGTCTCGCTCTCTCCCGAGGAGCGCGTCAAGCTGCTCGAAGAAGATGTTTTAAGCGCTTATATCGCCGAGAAGTTTGAATCCGGCGAAGAGGATTTTCTCAAATTCGCCGGAGCGGTTACTGAAAAGGACAGTTCTAAGTTATTCACGGCAATCCAAGGGCTTTCGAATTTTCTCCAACCCCTGCCCGACCCCGCTTTCTTTTTGAAACAGCAGCTTGAAAAATATGATAGTACTTATTATTCCGAGCAGGCGGTGCTTGCCGTCCGCGAAAAAGCCCTTGTATTAGCCGAGAAGTGCCGCGCCTTTCTGCCGGAATTGACCGGAAAACAAGCGGGATATGTCAAAGACCTGCTCGAATACGCAAAATCGCTCTGCGAAGCCGATTATGCGGGCATGTTTATGCTGACTTTCACACAAAAAAGCCCCGGCTCGATCCGAGGTGACGAACACTGCGCCCGCATTTTTAAAATCATCGGCAGATACAAAGACGCCCTCACCAAAGAAAAAGCCAAGTTGCTCACCACCCCGCCTGCCCGCCTTGCCGACGAGAGCGCTGCCGTGAAAGCGCATCTTTCCACGCTGTTCAACCTCACGCTCGACTATCTGCAGCGAACCGCCGAGGTCAAAAAAGAGCGTGAAATTTTCGGCTACGCCGACATCACGCGTTTTTGCGCCGATTTGCTGTTTACGGTCGACGAGACCGGCAATCCGATACCTACCGATCTCGCCAACCAAGTCGCCGACAAATTTGACGAGATCATGATCGACGAGTTTCAGGATATCAATGAACTCCAATTTGCCATTTTTACAGCCATTTCGCATGGCAATAACTTGTTTATGGTCGGTGATATGAAGCAGTCGATCTATCGCTTTCGCAACGCCACCCCGCAGGTTTTTCACCGCGTCTCCAAGCGCAGCAAAGCAGCCGGAGAAGGCGAAAAAGACGTTTTAATCCCGCTGACGAAAAACTACCGCTCCGAAAACGCCGTGATCAACGCCGTCAACTTTGTCTTTTCACAATTAATGCGTGAACATACCGCCGAAATTGAGTATGACAAAGACCAGCACCTTGTCTGCCGCTATGAAAACACCGAAAACATGGGACTGGTCAAATTCTGCCCGGTTCAAGTTGATGATGACAGCGAAAATATCAATGCCGAAGCGGATGTCATCATCGCCGAGATTCAAAAACTGATGCAAACCGGCGTTCAGACCGCCGACGGGCTGTTGATTCCGAAGCTCTCTGACATCTGCATTCTCACGCCCAAAAACGCCAATTGCACCCGCATCTCCGAACGGTTGACCCGACACGGACTCGCCAACTACTGCATGTCCGAACCCGGCTTTTTCGACCTGCCGGAGGTCAAAGCCCTGCTGCATGTGCTCTGGGCGACCGATAACCCGCTCAACGACCTCGCGCTGCTCTCTGCGGCGCTCTCTCCGGTCTGGCACCTCAGCCCGGACGAACTCGGGACAATTCGCGCCAACTACCCCAAACTACCGTTGTTCTCTTCTTTGGAATACGCCTCTGAATGTAATGAGCCATACGCCGTTAAATGCAAAAAGATGCTCTCCGACCTCGATTTGTTACGCCGTTACAGTGCGATTTTACCGCTCGGGGAACTGATTTCCTGCGCGGTCGAGCTGACCGGCTTCGAGGCCACCGCCGCCGCGATGAGCAGCACCGCAAATGGCGGCAAAAACATTGCTCAACTCATCCGTTACGCTGCCGACTGGGATTCGCGCGGCGTCGATCTGCCGACTTTTAACGCGCTGGTCGCCGATGCCATCGCCAATAACCGCTCCCCCGAAAGCGGCGGTGCGATTCCGGTCGAGGCAATCACGATCTGCACCATCCACAAAAGCAAAGGGCTCGAGTTCCCGGTCTGCTTTTTGGCCGGAACAACGGGCAAATTTAACCTCCAATCAAGAACGCCCGGCCTTGCAATCGATCTCGACGCGGGCATCGCATCCGCCATTCCGACTTCCGGCGGAGCGAGACAATATAAGCCGCTCGCTTTCAAAGTGATCACCCGCGCCTGCCGCCAAAAATCCCTTGCCGAGCAACTGCGCCTGTTATATGTCGCCATGACTCGCGCCAAAGCAGCCTTAATCATCACCGCCGCTTACAATGACCCGTATCAAAAATTCGCGGACATCGCGCAAAAAGCCGATGGGGCAGACGGCGCAGAGATTTTCAATAGCGGCGCAACCTTTGCCGGTTGGCTGATTCCGGCTTTACTGCACCACCCGTCCTGCACCGCATTGCGGCAAGCCGCCGATACCGATTTTGCCGTTTTTGATACCCCCGGAACGGTGCAAATCGAATTTACCGCCCCCGAAAAACCCGAACAAAAAGAGCAAGCGCAAATAACCGAAGCCGAACCCGACCCCGTTTTGGTGCAAGCCCTGACCGATCGCCTGAACTATACCTACAAATACGCACCCCTGACTGTACTCTCGTCCAAATACACAGTCACCGAGCTCGCCGAGGGCAAAGACGACACCGAGCTCACCGTACCCCGCTTTTTGGCGGGCGAGAGCGGCACCAGCTACGGCACCGAGATGCACGCCTTTATGCAGATGTGCGATCTCAAAGCCAAAGGCGCCAAAGCCGAAGCCGACCGATTGTATCAAGCGGGCAAGCTCTCCAAACGCGCTTTGGAAATGCTCAATTTCGATGCCGTCAACAAGTTCTTATCCTCGCCGTTATGCGCCGAACTCACCGCCGAGGGTGTAACCCTTGAGCGTGAATTCGCCTTTATCTCCACGATTCCGCTCTCTAAAGTCACCTCGGACGCAGGCGATTTCGCCGACCAGCCGGTCACTTTGCAGGGCTGCGCCGACCTGATCGGCATCCGAACCGGCAGTAGCCGTAATGGCTTAATACTGGTCGATTATAAGACCGACGCGCTCACCGACCCCGTACAGTTTTTGTCACGTTACAAAGCCCAACTCGACCTCTACGCCGACGCGCTCTCGCGCATCTTCAATCTGCCGGTGCTGAAAAAATCCATCTGGTCGTTTAAGCTCGGGATGGAGATAAAAATTCAAAGTTAACAGTTCGCAGTTCACAGTGTACAGTGATATGTCCGTCAGATTATCCATAAAATAATCGTTTCGCGATAAAAAGCACTTCACCTTTTTATTTATCTAAACAAATTTTAATGGAGTGTCGGGT
>CAZTDA010000007.1:0-17853 GCA_964612155.1 uncultured Eubacteriales bacterium
TACGCTCTCGGACCCGCGCAGATCACATTGCTGACATTGCCCGCAAGGCGCTCAAATGCGATGTCCCACAGCCAAGTCGTGTCGCGGTGGTTGGTGTGGTTGATGTTGTTGATATAAGCGACGATGGTCTTTTCGCCCGGAATGCGCAGCACTTCGGAGATCGAGAGGTCGAACGAGACGGGGTTTTGATTCTTGGAAAGGATCATAACGCCCTCGCGGGCGGCGCCTTCGCGCTCATCGATCTTGAAGCGGTCAATGCGGGTTTTATTGGTTTTTACCTGATTGAGCGCGGCGATCACTTGTTCAAACGGCAGACCGGCTTCGGTGCAGACGGCGGCTGCGGCGGTCAGATTCATAAAGCCGTAGGCGGTCGGGGCTTCGAGTTTGACATCGAGACCGTTGATCTTGGCGATACCCTTTTCGAGATCGGCGTCGGTCAGCAGATAACCGGGACACGGTGCTGTAAATTCACAGTTATCGCAATGATATTTGCCGATATGGTTGTTGAGGTAAAAATCATAGGAGAGCCGATGTTTGCAGATCGGGCAGACCTTGCAGTCGTGGGTGATTGAGATGGGTTTGGGGTGGGTGAGGTTGCCTTCTTCACAGCCGAAATAGACCTTGCGGCAGTCCTTTCCGAGTCGGACGCTGATCGGATCCATGGCGTTTAAAATCAAGGTCGTCTCGGGGGTGATGACGGCGTTTAGGATATCAAAAATAAAATCGACGTTGTTATTTCGGGTGATCTGGTCGCGGAACAGGTTCGTAACCAGCATATAATCCGGCTTGAAATCGGCAAAAATCAATCGTGACCAGCGCTCGTCGGTCTCGAGCACCAAAAAATCGCAGTTGATATGTCCGCGCAGGTTGGATGCTTTGAGCATGACGGTCGCCACGCCGCCGGTCATATTTGAGCCGATCGGGTTGGTTTTTACGGTCTTGCCGCAGGCAACAAGCGCTTGAGCGATCATACCGGCGGTGGTGGTTTTACCGTTGCTTCCGGTGACCGCGATAATTTTGGCCTTGCGCTTGAATCTGCCGAGCAGATTCGGGCAGAGCTTTAAAGCGACCCTGCCGGGCAGATCGCTGCCGCGCCCGATGAGCCCCAATAAAAAAGCGGCAATTTTACCGATGAAAATGGCGAATGTGAACAAGTTTTGACCTCCCGGAGACGGATGTTTTTATCCGCCTTTACGCTTTGAGCGTTGCCGTATATTGTATCACTTCTACATTGCGGAGTCAATTTTTGATCCCGATAAAAATTCGAGTACACGCGCGGCGAGCGCCGCCGGGTCGTCTTTGAGCAGTTTGACATACAGGTGCGGCCTTGCGCCGGTTGCGTTCATCATCACGCGCCCGCGCAGCTTCTTGGTCATTTCGGGCAGACAGGAACGCTCGGGATTGTTCATATAAAACACCAGTCCGTCGCCGCGCTTGGAAAGCTCCGTGACACCGCAAGCCGTGGCGCGGTTGCGCAGGCGGGCAACTTCGAGCAGGCGCGAGACCTGCACCGGCGGTTGGCCAAAACGATCTTGCAACTCGGCGAGCACCTCGGCCTCGGCGTTTTTGTTGCCTGCGGCGGCGATTTTGCGGTAGATGTCGAGCCGCTGGCCGGGGTCTTTGATGTAGATGGGCGGGATAAAGGCGTCGACGGGCAGATCGATGAGGCAGGGCGGGTTTTGTTCTTTCGGCTTTTCGCCCTTAGCCTCTGCGACCGCTTCTGCGAGGAGTTTGAGATACATATCATAACCGACGGAGGCCATATGTCCGTGTTGGCGTGCGCCGAGCAGATCGCCCGCGCCGCGAATCTCCATATCGCGGACGGCGATGGCATAGCCCGCGCCGAATTCGGTAAACTCGTTGATGGCCTCGAGACGTTTTTGGGCGATTTCGGTCAGCGCTTTATCGGGGCGGTAGGTTAAATAAGCATAGGCACGGCGGGAACTTCTTCCCACGCGACCACGGATTTGATGCAACTGGGACAATCCCATTTTATCGGCGTTTTCGATGACCAAGGTGTTGACATTGGGCAGATCGATGCCCGCTTCGATGATCGTGGTGCAGACCAAAACGTCGATCTCACCCTCCATCATCCTGCGCCAGATACCGGAGAGTTCTTCTTTATCCATCTGGCCGTGGGCGCAGACAATGCGCGCCTCGGGGATGAGGGTTTGTAATTTTGCGGCGACATACGAGATATCCTCGATGCGGTTGTGCAGCCAAAAGACCTGGCCGCCGCGCCGCTGCTCGCGGCGAATGGCGTCAGCCAGCATATGCAGGTCATACTCGGCGACAAAGGTGCGCACCGGATGGCGGTCGATCGGGGCTTCGTCGATCATCGACATATCGCGAATGCCGCTGATGGCCATATTCATCGTGCGCGGGATCGGGGTCGCCGACAGGGTCAGCACATCGACCGTGGGGAATTTTGTTTTCAGCGTCTCTTTTTGTGCGACACCGAAGCGTTGTTCCTCGTCCACGACGATTAAACCGAGATCTTTAAAAACGACATCTTTTTGCAACAGCTTATGAGTGCCGACGACTACGTCAATGCCGCCGGTACGGAGTTTGGCTTTGGTCACCGAGGCCTGTTTGGGCGTGACAAAACGGGAGAGCAGCCCCATTTCGATGCCGAAACCGCTCATGCGGCGGCATAAGGTCTCGTAGTGCTGCCATGCCAAAATGGTGGTCGGGGCCAAGATCGCGGCCTGCTTGCCGTCCATGACGCATTTGAACACACCGCGCAGGGCGACTTCGGTTTTACCGACGCCGACATCGCCGCACAAGAGCCGATCCATCGGGACGGGCTGTTCCATATCGGCTTTAATCTCCTCGACGCAGCGCAGTTGGTCGGCGGTCTCGTCGTATTCAAAACGCTGTTCGAATTCCTCCTGCCACGGGGTGTCGGGGGAAAAGGCGTGGCCCCCAATGCGCTGGCGTTCGGAATAGAGTTTGATCAATTCGTCAGCCATGTCGCGCACCGCCGCTTTGACTTTGCTGCGGGTGCGCTGCCATTCGGCGCTGCCGAGTTTGTTGAGTTTGACCTGCCCGTTGTCGTCGGGACCGATGTATTTTGAGAGCATATCCAGCTGGGTGACGGGTAAATACAACACGTCGGTGCCGGAATAAGAGATTTTTAAATAGTCTTTAGTCGCGCCTGCCGCCGTGATGGTTTCGACGCCGTTATATAAACCGATACCGTGTGCCTGATGGACCACATAGCTGCCCGGTTTCAATTCGGAGATCGAGCCGATGGCGTTGGCGCGTTTGACGGTGGTTTTGATTGAGCGGGGCGGGGTTGAGGTGAGCAGCGAAAATTTAAGCTCGGGCAGTTCGAAGCCGCCGGACAATGCGCCGACTGCGACATGTGCCGCATTTCCCGAAAACGGTTCGTCAAGGTCATACAGCAGGCAGGGTTTTCCGGAATTGGTCAGGTCATCGAGCAATGCCTTGGCGGCGCGTTTGGTCGGCATTAAAATCAGGGGTGTGAAATTGCCCGCTGCAACATCCGACAGCCATTCGTTCAACGTGTCGGGGGAGCCGTTCCAGACGGCATTGGCGCGGCAATCAAACGTGACGATATCCTGCACGCGGGCAGACAGCGCGGTCTTGGCGAAATTATCGAAAAACAGACCGCCGCTCTCGGTGACACGCGAAAATAAAACATCTAAACTCTCGTAAAACTCGTCAACCCCTTTGGCGCAAAAGCCCTCTTCGAGCGCAGAGGACAGTTCGCCCAACCAGCGTTTTTCAAAGCCGCTTCCGGCTTCGGCGGTGCGCGCAAAATCAAGCACGCAGCAGACCGGGTTTTGCATATAGTCAAAGATGGTGGCGGGTTTTTTATGAATGAGGTTATAGTAGCGGTCAAAATTGATGCGGCGGCCCTCACGCAGAGCGGTGAGATCGGATTCGGCTTTGTTGCGGTAATCGCCCGCGTTTTTGGTATGCAGACCTGAGCAGAAGTGTTCGAGGTCTTTTTGGAATTGCTCGGGGTCGTCGGGGAAAATCTCCCCGGCGGGGACAATGTGCATTTTATCGGCCTTGGAGGTGCGGCGCTGGCTGTCAGCGTCGAAAAAGGCCATGCGCTCGATCTCGTTGCCAAAAAACTCGATGCGCAGGGGGTCTTCGCTGTTGGACGGGTAGACATCCGCGATGCCGCCGCGCAGACAAAACTGGCCTTTGGCTTCGACCGGGTCAACGCGGACATATCCGGCTTTGAGCAGGCGCAGCGCAAGGTCGTTCGGTGCGATGGTCATACCGTTTTTGAGTTCGATCAGGCGGCCGGCAAGCACTTCCGGCGGGACGGTATAGCGGGTGAACGCCTCGGTGGTGCCGACCACGATTTTGGCTTTTTTGCAGCGCGCCGCGTCAAGCACCCCTAAGGCCTCACGCTCGTATTCGTGCGAGCTGACACCCGAGGCGGTCAAGATCAGTTCACGGGCAGGCATCACAAATACGCCGTCCGTGAATTGGCGCAGGTCGGAAGCGAATTTTTCGGCCTCACCCTCCGACGGGCAGACGACGAGTGCGGGGCGGCTTAATTCCTCATCGACCGCAGTCGTGGCAGCTGCCAGCACCGCAGCGCGAAAAGAGGGCGTGCAGCCGGTAATTGCGCACGCCTTGTGTTTTGCCGCCGATTGCTTGATTCGAATAATACCCGACAGCCCGGAAAGATGTTGTAAAATACCCTTCATTTGATTTTATTTGCTTTCTTTATCGTTGTCGCGGTGGTTATACGCCGCCTTCGCTTTTTCCACGTCGCCCGAGACGATCATCTCGATGCAGCCGTAAATGTCGTTAAACAGCCCCTCGATGGCTTTTTTCTCCGCGTCCGACAGGGTTTGGAGAACATAATCGTACAGCGGCATTTCTTTGACGGCTTTTGCGCCGATCCCGAGTTTGAGATGTTGAAAATCCCAGCTGCCGAGGTTTTCGATGATGCTGGTGAGGCCGTTGTGACCGCCGTCGCTGCCGCCGGTTTTGAGTTTAAACCGCCCCGGTTCGAGGGTGATGTCGTCGTGCATCACAATCACATTTTTGACCGGAATCCGGTAAAAGTTGCAAGCGTCACGCACTGCAAATCCGCTGTTGTTCATAAAGGTCTGGGGTTTTTGCAAATAACACTTTTTATCGCCGAATTTCACCTCGGCAAATTCGGATTGGAATTTCTTTTTAAAACGGGCATTTTGCTTTTGTGCGATAAAGTCGGCAGCCAAAAACCCGGCGTTATGCCGGGTATTGCGGTATTGGTCGCCCGGGTTGCCGAGGCCGACGATTAAAAATGATTCGGATTTTTTTGTAAAGAGGCCCAAAAGAAAGCTCCTTTAAAAAGTATTATTTGGAATAGATATAGGGACATCGTTTTTGTTTTAAAACCCTTTAGGAAGGATTTCGATGAAACGGACATTCTTATTGGGATTACTGAAAGCGATACTTACAGAATAGCTTTCGGTGACAATGCGCATCGTATAAAAACTGTTCGCAACGAGATACATATTTGCATGGGGAGTATAATAATCCCAATAACCATAATCCATAACATCCTTGATATTATAAATCATTCGGTCGGAGATATCATAGATCCCATCGTCGGCGGGCAGTTTCTTGAGCACATCCTTAATGTTCATACGCATTTTGAAGCCCCGAAACAGTTCGATTTTTAAAGGGTGGCCGTTTTCGTCGTATTCAATGTGGATGTCGGTCAGCAGGTATTTTCCCGACGGTTCGTTGGGAAAGAGGTCACGGCGGGCGTCCGACAGATAAAACGTATATCGGATGCCTGCACCATTATAACAGATATAGTCGTTTCCGGAAACGCTGCCGGTTTCCGCAATAAAGTTTTCCGTGCCGACGAGAGTCATGACTTCTTCGGGGGTCATGAGCGGTTTGACACCGTTTGAGAGAACGACCTCGGAATCGACAACCGGCGTGATGCCGTTTTTCCACTCGGCGGGATCATAAGAAGTCGGATAGGCGGGTTCGGAGACCACAGGGACGGATGATTCGGAGGAGAAAGCGGATTTGGCAGACGGGGCGGACTCGTTGCTTACGGTCGGTGTGCAGCCGGACAACAATACTAAGCAAAAGAGCAGTGCAAGGGATTTTTTCATTTATAAGAACCTCGGTTTGATAAAATTCAGAATTGATAAATCAGAAGCGGGGATGGTCGTTTTTATGAGGTATGGTGAACGGGCGCACACATAGGTGCGCCCCCACGGTTTACGGAGCGCAATCCGCACGGCGGGAACGGATCGTCGCTCCCTGCGATTGGAAGTTGTGAAGCGGAACGGTCAAGACCGTTCCCTACAATTATTTAGTCAAATAACGGTGAAACAGGACGGTCGTTGTAGATGCGCAAAATGGCTTCGGCAAAGACCGGCGCAATGGGCAGAACCGTGATTTTTTTGCTGAGCTTTTCGGGTGGGATCGGGATGGTGTCAAGCAAGACAATTTCTTTGAGCGGGCTGGCTTCGATGCGCTCAAGCGCGTGTCCCGAGAGCACCCCGTGTGTGGCGCAGGCGCTGACTTCACGTGCGCCGCCCATTTCGATGACGGCTTTGGCTGCGTTGCAAAGGGTTCCGGCGGTATCCACCATATCGTCGACGATGATGACTTTTTTATCCCTCACGTCCCCGATGATGTTCATGACTTCGCAGACATTGGCCATCTGGCGGCGTTTATCGACAATGGCAAGGGGGGTGCCCATGCGCTCGGCAAACTGCCTTGCGCGGGTGACCGAGCCGAGATCGGGCGAAACCACCACGACATCACAGAGGTCCTGTGTATGTAATTTTTTAAAATAGGGCGTCAACAGGGGGACACCCAATAAATGATCGAGCGGGATATTGAAAAAGCCCTGAATCTGAGGTGCGTGTAAATCCATGGTGAGAATGCGGTGCGCACCCGCTGCGGTGATCAGATCGGCGACCAGCTTGGCCGAGATCGGGTCGCGGGCGTGGGCTTTGCGATCCTGACGGGCATAGCCGAAATAGGGGATGACCGCCGTGATGCGGGCTGCAGAAGCGCGTTTAAACGCGTCGATCATGATTAAAAGTTCCATCAGATTGTTGTTGACCGGGTTGCAGGTGGACTGGATGACAAACACATCCGAGCCGCGCACGGTCTCTTTGATTGAGACCGAGATCTCGCCGTCCGAAAATTGTCCGACATCGGACTTGCCGACATCGGTGCCCAGCTGACGGGCGATTTGGGCGGCGACCTCCGGGGTGGAATTTCCGCAAAAAACCTTGATATCCTTTCCGTGTACAAGCATCTTTCAATTCCTCCGTTTTCTTATCTGTTGAAGAATCTGTCTGACCAACCCTCCTTGATTTGGGGACGCTCGCGGCCGATGGCAAGCGCGCTCTCCGGAATGTCACAATCAATATTCGATCCGGCGGCAATATAGGCATTTTTGCCGATATTGACCGGGGATATGATGTTTGTATTGCAGCCGATAAAGGCATTATCTCCAATGGTTGAACGGTATTTTTGTTTGCCGTCATAATTGGCAAGCACCACGCCGCAGCCGAAGTTGACGTTTTCGCCCACATCGCAGTCCCCGACATAACACAGATGCGCAAGGGATGTGCCGTCGCCGATCACGGCGTTTTTAACCTCCACATAAGCCCCGATTTTGACGTTATTGCCTATTTTACAGTTGGGGCGCACATGGGCAAAGGGGCCGATGTGGCTGCCTTCGCCGATTTCAGAGTGAAAACACTGCGAGGAGTTGATGCGTGCGCCGATGGCGACCTGACAGGCCACGATCATGGCGTTCGGACCGAGAATACAGCCGCCGCCGATGACCGAGGCACCCTCGATGACGGTGCCGGGATAAATGATAACCCCCGGAGATAAAACCGCTTCGTCCGCAATGACAACGCCGTCGCGGCTGACAAAGGTGACACCCTCTCTTTCGAGTTTATCAAATTGTCTGGTGCGTTGCTTTTGATCCATGATGCTCCTTGTGGTTTAGCGAAAGATATTGCGGTTGCGTGTTCGGGTGCGCTTTGCGGATTTGCGGGGGGAATAGTGTGATTTCTTTTTGCGGTTATAGAAGATGTTTAAAATGATGTAGCCGGCGATCAGCAGGGCCAAAACACAGGCGATGATGATCATGATTTCGGAGGAGAAGAATTTTCCGACTTGAGACATTATGTAGGAGAGTTCATTTCGGGCGACCGATGCCGCCGCGACGAGCTGTACCGTCCCGAGGGATTTGTCGCCGATTAAGAGCTCGGCGGTGCCCATGACCGTGCCGGCCTCAATCGGGGCATCGACGGTTTTATCTTTTAAGGTATCGTCGAATTTGACAATGATGGAGCTGAGATCGGCGTTTTTGGGTACCATAGTCACGAATTCCGCGGAGGGGACAACACCTACTTCGTCGACGCCGTCGCCGTAATTGACCGGAATGCTCTTGACCACGGTGGTTTCGGTGAGCAGCGTTTGCAGTGCGTAGGTTGAAAACAGCCATTCATACAGCGTCTTGGAGGTTTTGAACGCACCGTAGCGGTCGACTGTGCCGTCCGCCGAGGGCAGGGTGGATTTTAGCAGCACGATGATGTAGCGCTGTCCGTTTTTCTCGGCAAGGGTGGCAAGGCAGGGGCCCGCGGGCGTGGTGAAGCCGGTTTTGATGCCGCGCGTGGGTTCGTAATACAAGGTGCCGCCGATGTTGTAGCTGAGCATCATATTGGTGGTGACCACCGTGCGCGCGCCGTTTTTATTGGTGGCGGGAATGGTATAGCGGGTGGAATTGATGATTTCGTTAAAGACCGGATTCTTCACGGCCTCTTTAATCATCAGATAAATATCTTTGGCACAGGAATAGTGGTTGTCGTCGTGCAGTCCGTGCGGGTTGGTAAAATGGGTATTGGTGCAGCCGAGCGCGGCGGCTTTTGCATTCATGGCTGCGACAAACGCATCGACACTTCCGCTGGCGGTGGCAGCGGCAAGTAACGCCGCGTCACCGTCGCTGGCAAGCAGCATGGCATATAACATCTGGCGCATGGTAATCGTTTCACCGATGGCCAAATTTAACGTGGCGCTGCCCGTGCCTTGAATCATCACAAGTAATTCATTGGTCATGGTGCCGACGGTGCCGTCGAGATCCTGAACGGTTTCGAGGATGACGATGGCTGACATAATTTTGGTCAGCGAGGCCGGATAAAGCCGTTCCTCACCGTTTTTATCGTACATCACGAGACCGGTATCCTCGTTGACGACATAGATACCCTCGGCCGGCGGATCTTCGTTGGGCGCATAGACCCCCTCCGCTGAGACCTGCATCGGAAATATGAATGTACCCAAAAGGGTTAATAACACAGCAAAAACAGCGGCGGCATGCTTGAATTTGCGCATAGCCCCTCACCTCCTGTTGAATATCGCATTGCGAAATGTTATAATGTGTCCGTATTGAATCGCTTTTCGGATTGAAACGGCTTTTACAATTCAATTATACCAAAACTCGACGTAAAAGAAAAGGGTAATTTCGAATTTTTTTAAACGTGTAAAGATTATGTAACGGACTGATGAAATCGGAAGCGCTGCTCTTTCGGTAAGGGTTCGTTGAACTTTTCAATAAAGGAAGATAATCCCATCGGCAAAACGCCGATGCGAAAGGGTGGTTACAAGTATGAAAAATCCCGGTTTTGACACGATTGCTATCCACGGCGGCTATGACCCCAAACAAAACAATTTTTGCATGACACCGCCGATTTATGAGACCAACGCCTACGATTTCGGCACGACCGATCGGGCGGCGGCATTATTCGGACTCAAAGAGGACGGCGATATTTATTCGCGCATCTCGAATCCGACCGTGCGGTTTTTTGAGGACCGCATGGCGCTGCTGGAGGGCGGAACCGGCGCGGTCTCGTTTTCTTCGGGACACAACGCCATTTTTTCGCTGATCGCCAACCTGTGTGAGAGCGGCGACGAGATTGTTTCGGCGCGTAAAATCTACGGCGGCGCGATCAATATGTTCGGGCAGACCTTCGGACAATTCGGAGTCAAAACCACGTTTGTAGACGGGGACAACCTGCTGGCCTGGGAAGAGGCCATCACCGACCGCACAAAACTGGTTTTCTTTGAGACAATCAGCAACCCCGGCGCAGCGGTCGCAGACATCGCCCCGATCTGTGAAATCGCACACCGTCACGACGTGCTGGTGGTGGTCGATTCCACGTTCACCACGCCGTATTTATGCCGCCCGTTTGAGTTCGGCGCAGACATCGTCGTCCACTCGGCGACAAAATACATCTGCGGGCACGGCAACGCGATGGGCGGCATCGTGATTGAGAGCGGAAAGTTTGATTATCTAAACAGCCCGCGCTATCGGCAGTTCAGCGAGCCGGACGCGTCTTATCACGGTGTGGTGTTTGCCCGTGACTTTGCAAACGCGCCGTTTTGCGCGCGTCTGCGCAGCAAATACCGCCGTGACATCGGCGGCTGTATGTCCGCCAACACCGCATTTTTGATGCTGATCGGGCTTGAGACGCTGTCGCTGCGCATGAAAAAGCACTGCGAAAACGGTGAGATCATTGCGCAGTATCTGCTTGCGCACCCCAAGGTTAACAACGTGAGCTATCCTTCGCTGCCCGGGTCAAAATATTTACGCATATGCCAAAAGGTTCTGCCCAAGGGCTGCGGCTCGGTGTTTTGCGTCGAACTCGGCGGAGATCGGCAAAAATGCGCCGAATTCATGGATCGGCTCAAGATTTTCGCCAATGTCTCAAACGTCTGCGACAGCCGGTCGATGGTCAACCACTCGGCTTCCACCACCCATGCGCAGCTGACCGAAAAGCAGCTTGCGGCGGCGGGCATCAGCGAGGGCACGGTGCGGTTTTCCGTGGGTCTTGAGGATCCCGCCGATCTGATCGCCGACCTCGAACAGGCGCTCTCGGTTCTGTGAGCGCGGCGGAGGGATAAAAAACATATGATCTTTGCAACCGGCGACATGCACGGGGATATAAAGAAATTGAAAGCGGCTTGCAGACCTTTGAAAAAGGGCGATACGCTGCTGATCGCGGGCGACTTCGGATTCGTCTGGAAGGGCGGAAAAGCCGAGGAAAAAACGCTGAAAAGGATTGGTAAAAGCAAGTTTGACATCTGCTTTGTCGACGGCGCAAACGAAAACCACGAGCTGCTGTTGCAATATCCGATGACGGAATATCACGGCGGTGAAGCGGCAGTGATCAGCGGCAATTTGCGCTGGCTGCGGCGCGGCAGCGTGTTTGAGATCGAGGGGAAAAAGATTTTTGCCTTCGGCGGCGCAAAAAGCGACGACATCGAGAGCAAACAAAAATGCGGCACTTGGCACGCTTCTGAGTTGCCCGATGAAGAGGAATTCGAATTCGGGCGTAAAAACTTAGCACAAAACGGTTGGCAGGTCGATTACATCTTTACACATCAGCCCTCGGCGGCGATGCTGGCCTCCATGGAGGCCGGATATGTCGACTGTGACGCGCTGCAAATATACCTTGACGAGATTGGCAAAAAGGCCAAGTACGGCCTCTGGGTGTTCGGGCGTCTGCACCGCGACCGCAAGATCACTTATAAATGCACTGCCGTATTCAAGGAGGTCGTGGCGTTAAACCCGCCGCCGATGAAAAAAGAGAAGAAATAAAATAGCGGAGGAACTATGACTACAGGGCAGCTGTTGATTTTAATCGCAACGAATCTCGCGGGGATTATTGTCGCCGCGGTTTTGATTTTTTCGTTTGTTCGCAATAACAGCGAAAAGCAGCAAAAAATGCTGGCGGACGAACTCTCACGCAACCGCACCGAAAACACCGCGGCGATGCGCGCGGGCATGGAGGGCGTGACGGGCGCGCTGATGCAGTCGCAGCGGGCGGCTTCGGACATTCAAGATAAGCGTCTGATTGAATTGACACAACAATTGAAAAACAGTCAGGACACGCTGCAAAGAGCCGTCAATGAATCGCTGCTGCGCATGGACGACCGGATGAAAGTGCTTTCGGATAAAAACGAACTGAAACTCGAACAGATGCGCCAAACCGTGGATGAAAAGCTGCAAAAGACGCTGGAAGAGCGGCTGGGGCAATCGTTCAAACTGGTCAGCGAGCGGCTTGAGCAGGTCAGCAAGGGGCTCGGCGAAATGCAGTCGCTTGCAAACGGTGTAGGCGATTTGAAAAAGGTGCTTTCGAATGTCAAGACACGCGGCGTTTTGGGCGAAGTCCAACTCGGTGCGATTATCGAGGATTTTTTGACCTCCGAGCAATATGAGCGAGAGGTCTCGACCAAGCCCGACAGCCGCGACCGCGTCGAATTTGCGGTCAAACTGCCCGTCGAGGGCGGCACGCCCATCTGGCTGCCTATCGACTCAAAATTCCCCGGTGACACCTATGCCGCTTTACGCGATGCCTATGACAGCGGCGACAAGGATGTTGTTGAAACCGCCGCAAAAATGCTGTGCAATACCTTAAAGGCTGAGGCCAAGGATATCCGTGATAAATACATATGCCCGCCCCAGACCACCGATTACGGCGTGATGTTTTTGCCGTTCGAGGGGCTTTATGCCGAAGCCGTCAACCGGGGCATGATCGAGACCTTACAGCGCGACTACCGGGTGATGATCGCGGGGCCGAGCACCATGGCAGCGCTGTTAAGCAGCTTGCAGATGGCGTTTCGGTCGTTTGCGATTCAAAAGCGCAGCGGCGATGTGTGGAAGGTTCTCGGCGCGGTCAAGACCGAGTTTGATAAGTTTGCAAACACCCTTGCGGCGACCCAAAAAAAGCTCGAACAGGCCAACAATGAGCTCGAGGATTTGGTCGGAAAGCGCACCAACGCCATGCGGCGCAAGCTGCGCGATGTGGAACAGTTGGAAGGTATTGAGGCCGTTACGGTGCTCGGGTTAGAATCCGTCGGCAGCGACGAAGAGGACGATTGACAGAGGGTCACGAATGCTTCGAAGTGCAAAGTTTAAAAGGTAAAGTTTAAAGTGACATTCCCGTTGCAAGTGAGCAGCGACATTCCTGTAGGGGTCGGCGTCCAAGCCGCCCCGAGGGGCGGCATGACGACCCGTGCCGGATACCGTGTTCCCCGCGTAATTTCCGTCGGCAGAATGGACATTGAAAGGAAAACGTTATGTATCTTGATGCATTTTCCCAATTCCCGGTCATTGAGACCGATCGTTTGATTTTAAGACGGCTTGAAGAGCGAGATGCAGACGACATATTTGAATACGCGGTGTTTCAAGAGGATTTTAAATATACAGACGGTTTCCCGTGTGAGTATGAAGAAGTCAAAGCCATGGTAAACATTTGGCGCAATGAAGCATATGAATCGAAGCGGTTTATCCGGTGGGCGATTGAACTGAAAGCCGAGAAAAAGGTGATCGGCGGGATCTACATGTATGACCCGCAGGGCGATGACCGCTGCGGACGCAAGGTGGAAATCGGATATGAAATATCGCCTTTATACAAAAACAAGGGATATGCGAGTGAGTCCATCCGCGCTGTGGGACATTATACCGTAAAAAACATGGGTATTGTTCGCGTACAGGTTCTGATTATGCCTGAACATATCGCTTCGATTCGCGCATGCGAAAAGGCCGGATTTGTCAAAGAGGGGATTTTGCGCAATTTCTGCCACTATAAAAAAGGAGTCAATGAATTCAAAACGATGGTGGTTTTTTCTTTAACACCGGAGGATATCGGGTAAGTGGATAACGGAGGTGGTTTTGTTGACGATCAGAGAAGAGTTGGAGCAAAAAGAACATTTGATTTTAGCGCCGAACGCCTCGTTTGCCGACCGGAGTAAGGGGCGGCAGAGGCCTGAAAAGCCCTGCGATTTCCGCACGGAATTTCAACGGGACACCGACCGGATTGTGCACAGCTCCTCTTTTTCGCGGCTAAAACAAAAGACGCAGGTGTTTTTATCTCCGCGCGGCGACCACTACACCACCCGCCTGACCCATACGATTCAAGTCGCCATGATCGCCCGAACAATGGCGCGTGCCATGTCGTTAAATGAAAATCTGACCGAGGCCATCGCCATGGGGCACGATGTCGGGCATACGCCGTTCGGACACGCCGGAGAATGGGCGTTAAACGATATGCGCAAGGGTGAGGGCGGATTTAAGCACTATGAGCACAGCGTTCGGGTGCTGCAATGCCTTGAAAAGGACGGCAACGGGCTCAATCTGACCGCCGAAGTCATTGACGGGATTGTCAATCATACAAAAGATAAATGGTCGGACTGCCTTGAGGGGCGCTTGGTGCGCCTTGCCGACCGGATCGCCTATGTCAACCACGACATCGAGGATGCGGTCCGCGCCGAAATTATCTGCCAGAGCGACATTCCCGCCGAGATTTTAGATGTACTCGGGCCGACTAAGAGCGCCCGCATCACCACGCTGGTCGCAGGAGTCATCAACCACGGTGTGGACTGCGACGACCCCGGCCCCGGGGCGGAACTGCAAAAATACTTTGAAAAACTGCACGAGTTTATGTTTGAACGGGTCTATAAAAATCCGGTGGCGAAAAGCGAGGAGAGCAAAGCCGAAGAGATGGTAAAGACCTTATATCAACATTTTTATGAACATCCCGAAGAACTTGCAAAGCGCGCGCCGATCGACCGTGACAATTTATCACAGTCGGTGGTGGATTATATTGCGGGCATGACCGACCGGTATGCGGTCAGCGTGTTCGAGGAATTGTTTATCCCCAGAGGGTGGGGACGATGAAAAGGGAAGAGTGAAGAGTGAAGAGTGAATAGGTGAGGTACCGCAGCGGCGGAAATTTTTAAAACCACCCTCGGCGTTTCGCACCACTCTTCCAAAGAGAAAAACTTGCTTTCAGGACTGTCACTGCTCACTTTTAAATGCGAACTGTTAACTTAGAAGAAAAATTATAAATTAGATGGAAATTCTGCATTATTGATTTGACAAGACGAGAAAATATGTTATAATGACATATTGGTAGATTGGGGGGATATGCTCTGATTGCCGAAAATATTATCAGCGAAATCAAGTATCGCACCGACATAGAACAGCTGATCGGCGAGTATGTCCAACTCAAAAAGAGAGGCACGACTTTGGTCGGCCTTTGTCCGTTTCACTCCGAAAAAACACCGTCTTTCACGGTTTGGCCGCAAAAGAGCAGTTATCATTGCTTCGGCTGCGGAGCGGGCGGAGATGCCATCACTTTTATCCGGCACATTGAAAATTTGGAATACCCCGAAGCCCTCGAATTTTTAGCAAAGCGCGCCGGCGTCGAGATTCCGAAAAACACGTTTGAGCAGGATAACTCCAAACAAAAACTGCGGGTGCTGGAATTGAACCGTTTTGCCGCACGTTGGTTTCACGAGCGGCTTTTTACGCCGGAGGGCGATAAGGGACTTGCCTATTTAAAAAAGCGGCGGTTATCGGACAAGACCATCAAACGCTTCGGGCTGGGTTACGCGCCCGAGGGTTGGGACAACCTGAAAAAAGCCGCGAACGCCGCGGGATTTTCGAACGAAGAGCTTGTGAGCGCATTTTTGGCTTCTAAGAAAAACGAGAGAACCTTTGATATGTTTCGCAACCGGGTGATGTTTCCCATCATCGATTCCGCAGGCGGCGTGATTGCGTTTGGCGGAAGAGTCCTTGACGACTCGCTGCCCAAATATATCAACTCCTCGGATACGGTTGTGTTTAAAAAAAGTCGCAACCTGTTTGCCCTTAATTTCGCCAAAAAGGCTAAGACCGGAAATCTGATTTTGGCCGAGGGTTATATGGATGTCATCATGCTGCATCAGGCCGGATTTTCCCAGGCGGTGGCGACGCTGGGGACGGCGCTGACACAGGAACAGGCGCGTCTGATGGCGCGCTATACCGAGAAGGTCGTGGTCGCCTATGACAGCGACAAGGCCGGAACGGCGGCAACGCAGCGCGCTTTTGAGATTTTGCGCGAAGCGGGGCTTTCGGCGCGGGTGCTTGAGATGAAAGACGCCAAGGACCCCGACGAGTACATTAAAAAATTCGGCACAGATCGGTTTGCCGCGCTGCTTGAAGGCAGCGCAGACGCCCTTTCGTTTAAATTGAGGGCCATTAAGGCAAAATATGATTTAGAGCTTCCCGAGGACAAGACCGCTTGCTTAAAGGAGATTGCTTCAGAACTCGCGAATCTCGAAAGTGACGTCGAAACAGACGTTTACGCCGCAAAATCGGCAGAGGACTTATCAACCGATAAGAAGGCGCTTTTATCCGAGATCACGCGGCTTCGGCGCACCAAGGCAAAACGTCGCCAAAAGGAGGAACTGCGGCGCAGCGGACTTCCCGCCGCCGCCTTTACAAGGCAGGGAAAAGACGAAAAGTTTAACGCGATTAGCAGCGGTATTATCCGCTACCTTTTCGACAATCCCGCCGACTGCGCGCGGGTCTGCGCGATACTGCCGGGCGAAAAGCTGCCCGACCCGTTCTGGGACACGGTGCTTGACTATGTCAAAGCACGCGCGCCGGAGGGTGAGATCAGCATCTCGCCGCTCGGGGAAAACTTTTCGGTCGAGCAGATGGGAAAACTGTCAAAAATGTTGTCGGGGCCTTCGCCGTGTTCCGACATGAATGAGGTCGGCAAGTTTATTGACCGCCTCAAACTCGACCGCACCATTGACATCGGCGATGAAAACCAGCTCTTGGAGCGGTTAAACGAGCTTTCGAAAAGCAAGCGAAACTGAAGTAGGTTCGCGTTAGTCGAACCTCTCGCGAAAGGATGAGCATCACCATGGATGACAAGCAAAAGGAAAACAAGAAAAAGAACGCCGCTCCCGAGGAGAATTCCCCGCTGAAAAAGCCGTTGGGAACCACCGGAGGAAAAGACGACTTTTTTGACGAGAAATTTGAAGATATCGACTTCGAGGACGAAGCGGAAGAAGAGACCGTCAAGGAAGAGGACATTGACGCCGAGTCCGAGGAAGATGAAGAGCCCGTGACGCTGGACGACATCGATGATGAGGCCCTGAAAAACTTCGACATCGAAAAGTTGATTTTAGGCGACGACGGTGAACCTATTGCTGCGGATGACGATGAATTTACCGAGGAAGATGCCGAACCCGAGGGCGACATCCCCGATCTCGACATCGAGCCGATTGACATGGAGCCGGTCGACGATCTGCTGGAACCCGACAGCGAAGCTATCAAAGACGTCGAGAGCTTTATCTCCGAACTCAACAGCGGTCCCGATCTCGAGGCCGTTTTAGCCGCCGACGGCGTCTTAATCGATGATCCGGTCAAGGCCTATCTCAAAGAGATCGGCCGGGTCGGGCTGCTTTCGACCGAAGAAGAGATCGAACTTGCCACCCGTATGGGCGAGGGCGACGAAAACGCCCGCAAACGCCTGCTCGAAGCCAACCTACGCCTTGTCGTCAGCATTGCGAAACGCTATGTCGGGCGCGGTCTGCAGTTTTTGGATTTGATTCAGGAGGGTAACCTGGGTCTGATTAAGGCCGTCGAAAAGTTCGACCACACCAAGGGCTTTAAGTTTTCTACCTATGCCACTTGGTGGATCCGTCAGTCCATCACCCGTGCCATTGCCGACCAGGCCAGAACCATCCGTATACCCGTACATATGGTGGAGTCTATCAATAAGGTCAAAAAAGCCGGAAATCAGATTCTTTATAAGACCGGTCAGGAGGCCTCCCCGGAGCAAATTGCCGACGCTGTGGGCATGTCCACGGCGAAAGTGCGTGAAATTTTGCGCGTGGCTCAGGAGCCGATTTCGCTGGAAACCCCGATCGGTGAGGAAGAAGACAGCCATTTAGGCGACTTTATCCCCGACGACGACGCGCCGTCCCCGGCTGATACCGCCCACCTGACGATGTTAAAAGAACAGCTTGACGATGTGCTGCGCA